>CAZJYH010000107.1:0-10715 GCA_964549365.1 uncultured Alphaproteobacteria bacterium | reverse complement strand
CGGATTCGACCGGCCGGAATCGTCGGCCCGGCCATCGCAATCACCATCCATCCTGGTATCTTCGCCGCTCATGGATACGAACAGCACCAACGATCCCCTCCGCGCCGCCCTGGTGGGATACGGACAGATGGGACACGAAATCGAACGACTCGCCGATGCGAACGGCGTTCGTATCGCCGAACGCTTCGACGCGGACACCCCGCTGAGCGCGGCCGCCTGGGGAACATTCGACGTCGCGATCGAATTCACAAGCCCGGACTCCGCCGTCGCGAACATCCGCGCCCTCGCCGCGCACGGCGTGCCGACGGTGGTCGGCACCACCGGATGGCTTGCTCATCTGGACGAGGTGCGCGCGATAACGCTCGAACACGATGCGCGTGTACTCTACGGCAGCAACTTTTCGATCGGCGTGAACATCCTGTTCCGCCTGGTCCGTGAGGCGGGCCGGTTGTTCGACGAGCAGGCCATGTACGACGCCGCGGTTCATGAAATCCATCATACGCGCAAGGCCGACTCCCCGAGCGGCACGGCGATCACGATCGGCGCCATCCTGCTCGAGACGCTCGCGCGCAAGACGAACATCCTGTCGGATGCATCCCGCACACGGATCGATCCGGCGGCCCTGCACGTCTCGAGCCAGCGCCTCGGCGCAACCGTCGGCACACACATCGTCTCGTTCGACTCGGAGGCCGACACCATCGAGCTGACCCATCGCGCGAAGAACCGTTCCGGCTTCGCTCTCGGCGCCCTCATGGCCGCCCGCTGGATTGTCGAACAGCCTCCCGGGCTCTATCGCTTCGAAGACTTGTTCGAAGGGTAAGCCGGCTACACGAAGGGCGTGACGGGAGGCAGCGGCCCCCGATGCTCGCCGGGATTCCATCTCCATAATCTTTCAGATTCCGATGTCTCATCTGTTTCGCGGCACGGGCACGGCGCTCTCCACCCCCTTTCATCCGGACGGCTCGGTGGACTACGAGTCGTTCGAACGCCTCATCGATTCACAGCTCAACGGCGGCGTCGAGGCGCTGATCCCATGCGGCTCCACCGGCGAAAGCGCCACGATGACACATGATGAGAAGCTTGCGGTGATCCGCTTCACGATCGAGCGCGTGCGTGACCACAACGGCCCGCGCCCGGCGGTGATCGCCGGCACCGGCTCCAACGTGACCGCCGCCACCGTGGAGCTGACGAACGAGGCCCGGCAGCTCGGCGCCGACGGCGCGCTCCTGGTTTCACCGTACTACAACAAGCCGTCGCAGCGCGGCATCATCGCCCATTTCGGCGCCGTGGCCGAGGCCGTCGACGGATTTCCGCTGGTGCTCTATAATGTGCCTGCGCGCACCGGCAGCAACATGACCGCCGAGACGACGCTCGAACTCGCACACAAGCACGGAAACGTTGTGGCGATCAAGGAGGCATCCGCAGATCTGGACCAGTGCTCCGCGATCATCCGCGACGCGCCGGAGGGTTTTGCACTCTACAGCGGCGAGGACAGCCTCACGCTCCCGCTGATGGCGGTGGGCGCGCAGGGGGTTATCGCCGTAGTAAGCAACCAGGTGCCGAAGCCGTTCGGCGACATGGTGCGACATTGCCTCGCCGGCGAGTTCGACGCGGCCCGCACACTGCATCTGCGCCTGTTCGAGTTGATGCGCATGAACTTCATCGAATCGAACCCGATCCCCGTCAAGGAGGCGTTGCACATGATGGGCATCTTCGCCGGCGCTCACTACCGGCTCCCTCTGGTCGAACTCGCCGATACCAATCGCGAGAAGCTGCGCGCCTGCCTGGTGAGGCTCGGCCTGGTATAGCGCGACGATCGCTTATCCCCCCACGGGCCACCTCGACGTTTCTCGCGTTGGTCAGGATCGATCGTGTGTATCTTCCCGCATTCGATGCCGATGTGGGTGCTCACATCACGACAAACCCGTATGGTCATGCAACACCGCTCACGTCCGGCGCTTGGGCTCGCGATCTTCCTGGCTCTGTTTTTGAACGCACGGACGGGCCACGCTCAACAGGGCGCCTGGCGCCCGCTCGGTGCGGACACCGCGCACCCGCGAACGATGCTCACTCCCGGGGAACTCGGACTGCTTCGGACCCAGGTATCATACTCCGACTTCGAGCCGATCTTCCACGGCGTCTATGCCGGCGCGCGCGGCACGGCCTCGACGGACAACACCACGAGCAACGGGCGGCGTGCCCGCGCAGCCTCGGCGAAGAACGCCGCCTTCGTCCTGATGTTCGGGCGGAAGCCGCGCCCGCATCCGAATGCCACCGATCCGCACGATGAGCAGCTGAACGATTCGGATCGCATCGAACTGCGCGACAAGGTGCTGACGCTGCTGAGCACGGTGAACACCGATGTTCCGGCCATCACGCTCACCAACCTTGCGGCCTATGACGACTGGCAGTGGCGATCGAAGGATCTGATCGATTACCTGATCGCATACGATCTGATGCTCGGCGCGCGAACCGATCCCTCGTTGCTGGCAGCGGCTCGTGCACGCCTGCAGCAGTACGCCGGCAATCTTTACCGCGAGTCGACACGCCGTATTCTCGGTGTGTCGTTCTTCGACGTCGTGAAGAACAACCACGCCCTGATGTCCGCCGGAGCGCTCGGGATGGCGGCCGTTGTGCTGAACGACGTCGGGAGCGCCGACACGGCGGAACAACCGGAGCGCTGGGCACAGGCGGCGTTGTGGAACATCGACAACATCCTCTGGCGCGACGCGGCCCGGCAGTCCGAACCCGGCGTGGTTGCCGGGTATGCCGAGGGCCCACACTACATGCGCTATGCGTTCCTGAATCTGCTCCCGTTCTTCCGCGCATTGAACCACTTCGTTCCCGCCGAGGCCACGTTCTCCGTTGCATTCAACGGCACGGCACGCGAGGTTCGGCATCCGTGGCACGATCCGAACTACACCCTGCTGTACAACTGGGTGTACGCCATCACGTTGCCGAATGGCCTGCTCCCGCCGCTCGAGGACACGTTCGCGAACGAAGGCTTCCCGGAGCTGGGCCTCGCCGAGTCGGTCGACGCATTCGTCCACTACCAACGGCCGATCACCGCGGCAGGCACCACGCTCTCCGAACAGTTGAACTCCACCGTGGACATGCGCGCCAACTACCTCGCCGCTGGGGTCTACCCGAGACATCACGACGGCTATTCCTCCGTTCTCCCCACGGCCGGCAACATCGTGCTCGCCGCCGGCCACGATGCAACCGGGAACTACCTGCATATCGGGGCCGAACACGGCGCGGCGCGCACGGCGGGCGCAGGCCACAACCAGGCGGACGACATGAGCTTCCTGCTCTACGGTGCCGGAGAGATGCTCGCGCTCGATCCCGGGTATCTGAAGTATGATCGACGGAACGAGGTCGGCAAGGCCACCGATCACAACATGGTGCTGGTCGACGGCGCCGGGCCGGCGATCGGCTCACCCGGCAATCCCGGAGGCGTCGACGTGTATGCAACGTGGTGGGGCGAGTTCCGCAACCTCGCGTTCGCCGAGGCGCGAACGAACTACGGGGGCGCCGAGCTGAAGCGCGCCGCACTGTTGTCCAACGGATACTTCGTGATCGCCGACTTCGCGACGGCGCACACGGCCCATCGCTACACATGGCAACTCCACGGGAACGGACGCGGCGGCAACCTGCCGGGGGGCGGCACGTTCTGGGGCCGAACCCCCGAAGGATACTGGCGCTGGCAAGTTGGAACCGCGGTGCTCGATGCGGGTGTGGATGGGCGCGGCGGCGGCGCGCGCTTCGACACGGTTCCCGGCAGGCACGAGCTCGCGTACGACTCGGCGGCCACGCATACCGTGCTGCACGTTGAATCGAACCCGACCGGAAGCACCGAATTCCTCGCGGTGCTGATCCCGCGCACGACGGGACAGAACCCACCGGGCATATCGAGAAGCACCATACCGGACAGCAACGCGACGTCCTTCTTCGTCACGACGGCGCTTGCGAACGATGTGGTGATGGTCACGGCCGACACACTCGGGCACGCGGCCGCCGCCCCTCTGTTTGCCGGGGGCACTCCGGTCACCACCGATGCTCGCATGATATACGCCTCGATGACGACCGACAGCCGTCTGAGCGCTCTTCTGATGCGTGACGGGACCGACGCCATCATCGGGCCTGTCGCCCGACTGCGCGCCGAACCCCGCATGAGCGCCGCGTTCGGTCCGAAAGAGATCACGGGCAACTACCTCTCGATTCCCGGCTGGTGCGACCGCGCCGGAACGATCACGATAGCGATAACAAGCCTGCGGGGAATACTCCTCGACAGCGTGGCCGGAGAACATGTGCTCGAGTTTCGACAAACGGACGACGGGGCGATCCATGTGCTGACCGACAGCGGTGGGACGTTCACGATGTTCCTCGGCATCAAGGAGGGCGTCGAGAGTCACTCGACGCATCGCACGGTCATGTTCAGCGCACTGCGCCTCGAGGCGGACGGCACCATCGAGGCAGCGATCCACTGCGACGACGCGTGCCATGTTCGGCTTCACGTGACGGATCTCTCCGGTCGCCCGGTCGCAGAACGCTCCGCGGTACTCGACGGCGATGCCCTGCTGGCCGTGCCGCTCGGAGATGCGCCGTCGGGCACGTACCTGTGCACGTTGTACGCCGACGGCGTTGCGGTGGAGTCGCGCAAGGTGGTGCTGATCCGCTGAGGAGCACTTCGTCACACGCCGACCGATCCGGCTTGCGTAGCTTGTACGTTCCCCATTTCAATGCAACGCTCATCTCATCGGCTCACACACGTGGACGCAATCGAGTTCTGGTCAATCTGTTCAGCCAACGGCATCGTTCTCTCACGGGAACAGGTGGCGCAGTTCGAACGCTATGTGGAGGATCTCCTCTACTGGAACGAACGCGTCAACCTGATCTCACGTCGCGACACCGATCAGATCTGGTTGCATCATATCCTGCATTCGGTGTCGATCATGTTCACGGGTCAGATGCCGAAGTCGGGCCGCGTGCTCGACATCGGAACCGGAGGCGGGCTGCCGGGCATCCCGCTGAAGATCATCAACCCGAAGTTCGATGTCACGCTGCTTGACTCGATCGCCAAGAAGGTGCAGACGGTGGGAATGATCGCCGGCCACATCACCAAACACGGCATGCGCGCCGAACGCGAACGAGCAGAGGAGCTGGCCAATCGCGAGAAGCTGAAGGGGCCGTACGACGTCATCGTCTCGCGCGCCACCGCGCCGCTGGTCGATCTGATGAAATGGTCGCGACCGGTACTGAAACCCGAGGGCCTGATCCTCACGTTGAAGGGTGGCGATCTGACCGAGGAGATTCGTCAGGCACAGACGAAGTTCAAGGACGCCGAGATCACGGTGATCGACCTGCATGTCGGAGGCTGCGACTGGTTCGAGCGCGAGGAGAAGCGCCTGGTGCGCGTGCGATGGGACGCCCCGTTCTCCGCTCCGGCTGCGGCGACTGCAACCGTTCCCGCCGAGACCGACGACAACGCGCAAGCGCGGCCGGAGGCCGAGCCTGCGGCCATGCCTGAAACTGCGGGCATGTCTGAAACCGCGGCCGCGCCTGAAGCGGCCGATGTACCCGAAGCGGCGGCCGTGCCTCCCGCTGCATCCGAGGATACCGCTGCACGCCCCACGGCCGAGAACGCTGCGACGATGGCCTAGAGATCCTCCATGCCGCCGACCTCCGTGCGGCGGACAAATCCAGTCTACAAGGAAGCCCCATGCGCCGATAACGCATGGGGCTTCCGCATGTCGCACAAGGCGTTCCATCACGGTCGATCGACGACAGCGGCGTTCACCGACATCACGAAGCTTCGTGACGGGGAGGCACACCGAGCGGGGGGAGCCGATCGACACGCCGGCGACAAACTGGCAACGGAGAAATACAGCCCCTCGCAAACCGACTGCAAGGGGCCGCAGGAGCATGTCGAGCTGAGACGCCCAACATACATGTGCCTCGAGATTCCGGGCCGCGGCACCACGCCGGCCACCGCGACATCCGGCATGTGTGAAAGGAAACCCGGTGACGATTTCAGGACAGAGATCGCATACACCGGGCAAGTTGTTGACCAACACCGTCGTCGCGATGCGAGACGGAGAGAAGATCGGGTAACGGCCTAGCCGCGACGTCCGCGACCGCCACGATGTCTGAGGCTGTCACCGGGATCACCACCGTGGTCGAGACTGTCGTTCGGGCCGCCGCCCCAATAGGTCGTGTCTCTTGGGCCGCCGCCTCCGTGGCCGAGGCTGTCGTTCGGACCGTCGCCGCAACCGAGGCTGTCGTCCAGACCACCACCATTGAGCGTGTCGCCGGGACCGCCGCCCCAATAGATGGTGTCTCTTGGGCCGCCGCCCAGGGTGTCGCCGCCGCCGTTGCCTCCACCATTGCCGCCCGAGCCGCCGCCATTGCCGCCGAACGGATCGACGAATGGATTACAGGCAACCAGGAAGAATGCGAGAGCGAGCGCGGTGCCATACACCAGGGGGCGAAATCTCTTTGCCATATCCTGTTCCATGTTATTGTTAGCGTTTCATGATCTGCTTTGTGCGGCCGCACAGAGGAGTAACACGGCAATGCGCGGAATAATCACCGAAAAAAACGCCGCGGCGACGATTCCACAAATCGTCCTATTTGCGTCCGGAACACCATATTTCACGGGTCAACCCGAGATGACAACCGCTCGCGGCCTCGTGTGACTTCTCGGGAATCTCCGGGTTCATTCACCTCGACCGCATCGAATCGGTGCGATACCCGAACGACGCACAGCCCTTACTCAGCAGGGCGTGGCGGTCCGTCAGGAGCACCGATCTCCGCCGAACTAACAATCCCTCCCGTCCGGTGTTAGCAATGCGCGCGCCTCGCTGCGCATCACGTCATCAACCGTATCGCTCCGCCCATGACCAACTGCCTCGCCGTACTTCCTTCAAAACAAATCGCAACGAGGAGTGTGGCATGCAGCAGGTATCCATCGCGGACGTACCCTCCGCGTTCTTCCGTTTCGCCCCCAAGTGGCTGCTCGGCATTCTCTCCGCGCTCTATCTTTTTTCGGCCGGTGTTTTCTCGCCGCGGCACCGCGCCTTCATCGTGAGACTGTGCCGGCATTGTGGTTGGAATATCGGCAGACCCCGGCCGCGGCTTCGCGCGGTCGGCATCGATACGATCACGCCGACCGATACATCCGTCGCGTTGATGTATCCGAAGCCCTCCGACGGCGAGGTGACCACGCTGGAGCTCATGGTCATCGCCCGCATCGTACACCACCACCACATCCGCGCGGCGTTCGAGATCGGCACGTTCAATGGCCGCACCGCGCTCAACATCGCGGCAAACGCGGAAGGGCCGATCACGGTTCATACGCTGGATCTCCCCGCGGCCGAGCTGCACGCCACCGTGCATGCGCTCAGCCCGCACGAACATCGCTTCGTTGAAAAGACGGCCCCCGGATCCTGCTTCATGAACTCACGGTACGCCGGGCAGATCGTGCAACTGTACGGCGACTCGAGCTCGTTCGATTATGCTCCGTACGCGGGGACGATGGACCTGGTGTTCATCGACGGCAGCCACACCGTCGACCACGTGCGCAACGACTCGTACGCGGCGCGCGATCTGATCGGAGCAGAAGGCGGCATCGTCCTGTGGCACGACTACGACGCCGACTGGCCCGATGTCACCGCGGAGATCGACCGCCTTCAGGCTTCCGACCCATACTTTGCGGACCTTCAACACATCGACGGAACGTCGCTCGCAATGCTGCGGGTTCCGCCCGCGCCGCGCTGACCGTCGCCTCGCTCGAAGGAGACATCGCTGCGGCAGCATTGCCGGGGTCGCTCCGTTTCCGCTGCACCCTTCCCGCCCGACCGCGTGAACGGCGCTTCTCGCCGTGCCGCGCCATACCGTAACCGTGCCGTTGTAGTCGGCGCGTAACTATTCCACGAAGTCTCTGTTAGTCGAACTGAAGATGGCGCCGGACCTATCAACCTATAGCGACGCCGAGCTGTGCATGATGGTAAGCGCGGACGACACGCAGGCCGGCCGGGCGTTTCGGGAACTATACGAACGCCTTGCCCCGCGTGTGTTCCGATACTGCAGGCGTGTGCTCGGGACTCTCGAAGCGGCCGAGGACGTATTTCAAGAAACGTTCACGCGGTTCTACATGAGCATTCAGCAGGAGCGTGAGATGTCGAACGTGGTGGCGTTCATCCTGAAGATCGCGCGCAACCTGGCGCTGAACGCTCGCAACAGCAAACACCATGGGCTCGAACCCATCGACGATATCGAGCTGCTCACCGGTCCGACACCCTACGATCGGAAGGAGCTGCTGGATCTGGTGGCGGCGGCAGTCGAGCGCCTGGACATGACGCACAGGGAGATGTTCGTGCTTCGCGAATATGACGGCCTCTCCTACGCCGAGATCGCGCAGATCCTCGACATGTCGCAGGCACAGGTGAAGATCGGGATCTTCCGCGCCCGTGGAAAAGTCAGGAGCATACTCGCACCATACCTTGCCGATCTCGCGGTGTAGCCCGCGATGACGGCGCAGAGATCATATGAATACTCTCGATCATAGCCCCGAGTCGCAGTTGCTGCAGTCGTTTCTCGACGGCGACCGCGACTCGTACGACGAGCAAACGCTCTTCACCGCGCTGGCCGTCAACGCCGATCTCCGCATGGAGCTTCGTGAGTACATGCTGATCGGCAACCTGGCCCGCGCCGATGCCGACAGGATGGCCCCTTCGAGCGCACTCTACGGACGAATTGCGGGTTCGCTCGGGATCGCCGACGCAGTCGTCCCGGCACAAGCGGCTGATGAGCGGTCGAGAGCGCGGCGCCCACATCCGATACCGTTGATGTTTGCCTCCGCGGTTGCCGGAGCGCTGTTGATGCTCTGGTTCATCAGTGCGACGGAACCGCTCGAGCCGGGCCGCGCTCCCGCCCCCGTCGAAGCGCGCGCCGAGCCGGGAACCACGTCGCGGGCAGGCCGGGACGATCGGCGATTCACGACCCGGTCTCGGCCGGAGGCCGAGGCGATCCCGGGCCTGCGGGCCGCGACGGCGGCTGCCGACCTCGGAGCCGGCGTCACCAATGAAGCAACTCATGCGCCCGGAACACCGGCGCACATGACGGATTTCTCCCGATCGGATGCGATGGCGCTTCGCTCGCAGCGCGACGAGCGCGATGCGTCGACGGCGCGCATCCTCGGCGAGCAACGGCGATCGACACACACGGGGACGGCGATCGACCGCCGGCTGGGATCCTCGGGCACAACCGACGCGATCGGCGATACGCCTGGCGCCGGCGTCGTGGCAATGCCCGAGATCCTGCCGACGGTACCGCGCACGACGTCATACGCCACGGCCCTCGATACGAGAGCCACGACGGTGGCCGACCCACGCCTGCGGCCGAACACATCGACTGCGGCGGTCGCTTCCACGGTCGAGATGGAGGAACGCTTCGCGGCGACAATGCGCGGCTTCCAGAGCGTCGCCTATCCAAGCAACGGCCTCAAGGCCCCGTTCGCCCCGATCTTCAACAACATGGCGGTCGCCGTCGAGTACGCACTCAGCACGACCGACGCCGTGGGCATCGAGGTTGGGCAGGAGACGTTTCCACAGACGTATACCGGCGTGGAGAACAATCGCACCGTGGAGTATCGTCAACGGCCGCTCCTCATCTGGAGCGCCATCCGATACCGCAATGACGCGCTGCCGCTGGCCGGCAGGTTCAGTGGATTCTGGAGCGTCGGGCTGGGAGGTACGGTGGTGGGGCCGATCGCGCGTTCGGAGGTGGGAATCGAATACGGTGCAGGGAGCGGAATCTCATTGGTTGCCGGCATCGATGCGACGGTGCTCGCGTATCGATTCAACGCGAACTGGTTCAACACTCGCAGGCTCGCGTTCAGCTACGGCGCGAGGGTGCGGTTCTGATGAGCGCGCTTCCGCGTCCCGGCAGGCGCGCCGACTCAACGGTACATCGATTCAACACAATGAAGGAAGGGATCGGAATGAGATGGCTCGGCAGAGAATGGATCATCAAGGCCGTGGGTTTGTGCACGACGGTGCTTCTGTTGGCGACGAGCGGCTGCACATCGCCGACGGACATCGACACGGCGCGTGAGAAGCGATATCTCGACTCGGCGGCAGGCAAGCGCATTCAGACGCGGAACGTGACGATCTCCTTCACCGGCGCATCCGTTGGGGTTGCGTACACCGTCGCGTTGAACGATCCGATCGTGGTCGACACGTCGCGGGCGACATCGGCGGTGTGGATCGACGCGATCGCCGACGCACCGGCCGGCACCGCAAACGATCTCCCGCTTCGTCGTCTGACGATTCAGATCGACTCGCTGCAGGCCGACGGTGCGGAGTACCCGATGGTGGACGGAACGCCACCGGCAACCACGGCGCGATTCGAGACCGAGTTCCCCGTCGGAGTCACCCAGCGGCACACGGCCAACGCCGCGGCGGAGAAACTGGGCATCGCGTTGAACCATGACCGTGCAACACGCCGACTCGATGGAACGATCATCCTCAGAACCGCGCTGGGCGGTCGGATGATGCAAATCAACGGGACGATCGCGATCACCTACTGACGCATACTCGACGAAAAAAACGAACGATGCATGGAGGCGAATCCGAGGGAACAAAACTCCGGAACGCCACCGTCGTGCCGATCATTGTATTGCGGACTCTGACGGCAGCGACGGCGACGCCCGG
>CAZJYH010000106.1:4284-10758 GCA_964549365.1 uncultured Alphaproteobacteria bacterium | reverse complement strand
GAGAAACGCGTCTGCACCATCTACGACGCGCGGCCGAAGACCTGCCGCGACTGGCCGACGCACGGCGAGAAGGGGCGCTGTGTCTATTACGAGATCCTTCAGTTTGAACGCCGCCAGCAGGACGACGACATCTACGTTCCGATCGTCGAGATCAAGATCATGGAGAAGAAGGGGGAGGGTTGAAGTCGGAAGGCAGAGTGCGGAAGGCAGAAGTTGAAGAGAAGAGAAAAGAAAGAGAAAGTCGGAGGCGCGTAGACGCCCCGCTGTTCGGGATTTCGGTCTTCGACCTCAACAGGTCTTTTGGCAGACTGTTGAATTACGTATGGCATGCCATTCCGAAGCCGGGAGCGAAGCGAGTGGAGAGGAATCTCGGCGCTGCAACGCCCGTATCGCCGAGACTCCTCACTACGTTCGGAGTGACAGCGCTTGGTCTACTGAGCGCAATTGATCGACGACATGGTGTTTCAACAGTCTGCCGGCCTGAGCCATACTTGCACGCGGCATCCGCATTATCCGTCCGGCATCGTCCCGGTTTCCGACTGAACGGTGCCGGCCGCGGAGCGCGAACGGACTGCGCTGAGAAGCGCGTCGAGTACCGCGCGCAGGCGAGCGGCCGCCTCGTCGTCCGCGACGGCTCCGGTGCTGTTGATCAATCGCCGCACGAAAGGGAACGTCACCGAACCTTTCTCCACCACATCGGCCGTCAGCACACGCAGGGTCTTCACCAGTTGTTCATGGGCGCTTGCGCCGCCGCTCTCCAACGGCGAAGCGCTGATGGCTACCACAAGCTTGCCGAGAAACTCTCCGGACGACACCAGCCAATCCAACATGTTCTTCAGCGAACCGGGCATGCCGAATGCGTACTCGGGTGTGCAGATCAACACGCCGTCGGCTCGGGCGATACGTGCGCGCAGATCGGCGACCGATGCGGGGGGCGCCTCGGTGTCGATCTCGGGATTGTAGTGCGGGAGATCGCCGAGGCCGTTGTAGATCCTGATCCTGGTATCCGCCGGGGCCATGCCCGCGATAGCGCGCACGATGGCGCTGTTCGTGGAGTCGGCACGAAGGCTGCCGGAGATTGCGAGGATGGAGTACGCCTGCATGGATTCAGATTGAGAGTACGTCGACGGATGAGATCGCTCGGCACGCCGGCCCGAGCTTCGGCACCGAATGACGAACGGAGATCGCGTATCATGTCGGCCGTGAAAATTTCGCGGCGGGTGATGCCGCACGCGTAAGTTTGCCTGCCATGTCCAAGCCTCTACGAGATACCGACATCGAGCCTCTGCCGCTCACCGACGCCCTGCGCGCGAAGCTTGCCGCGCTGGAGCCGCTCGGCTTCAACTACGGCCTGGAACGCGACGGGCCGATCGACCCCGCGCATGGATGGACCCTCGATACATACCGCATTGACCTTCCCGCCGAGTCCCCCGGTGCGCCGCTCACAGCCGGCTCGTTCGCCGCGGCACGGCGCGCGCTCGCCTCGATGCGCTTCGTGGACCCGGCGCGCATCCGCGTACACTTCGATCCCGCCGCTCCGTTGAGCGGGCGTACGCTCCTGCTTCGCGTACGCCTGTTCGCCGGGCTCATGCGGTTGGAGTTCGGCGCACGCGTGACGCGGGTGATAGAGCAGGTTGAAGGAGAGGTTGTGACGTGGGGATTTGCATACGGCACGCTCGCCACGCATTTCGAGATGGGGGAGATCGCCTTCGCCGTCCACAAACATCGAACGACCGGAGCGGTGTGGGTCACCATCGATCGTTTCTCGAAGCTCGGCCCGATTCGCAATCCCTTCCTCGCACTCGGTGCCCGACTGCTTGCGCGGCCGCTGCAGGTCCAATACGCGAACTACGTCCGGCGGAGAATTCCGGAGCTCGTTTCCGGCATGGTGCGCGGGTCCTCTGCGTCGTGACGTTCTGCGTTGTAGAAGGCAGCCGGGCGCAGGGTGCCGCGACCCACCGAATTTCGGGGTGGGCGGAACAAATATTTCTCGACGAGGAGATGCCGATCGGATGTCGCCGGATCGTCAATGAGTGCGCAAACGACATGCATAGTGCTTCGGATTGCCGAGGTAGTGTTGATGCGTTCAGCGGGTGCCGTGGCGCAATTATTGATATGTAGGGATACGTACATGGATGCTGAAGCATCCTCCACGAAGGCAGTATCGGCAGATACTCCAGCCCATCCACGGCGCCATCCCCTCGCCGATTTGCGCTTGCATCTGTGAGGTGTACTTGTTAGGTTCACCGGCCACTACACTGTTGTTCTATCCTCCTCGTACTCCGGCAATCGGGTGCGATGTTTCTATTCATGAATTTACAGCGAGGTAGTGTTATGTATTTGAAGCGAAGTTTTGGGTTCGCTGTTGCGGCATGTTTCGCGACTGGGGTTTTCTCATTGACGGAGGTCTCGGCGCAGTGCAAGCCGGGGTATGGTGGACCGGTGACGGTGACGTGGCCGAATTTCGTGTTCGTAAGCCGTCCGGGATGCGTCAGCAACGTGACTGTGCAGTACTGCTACACTATCAACGCGACGCCATATCTCTACGACATCGTGAGCATCACGCTTGATCCGCCGTGTCCTGGAACTCCAATTGACGGCATGATGATACGAGAGATTGGTAAGCATATTGCCGAGTCGGACCAATCAGCCGGATTTCCTTGCCCGATATGTCCAAGCACAACAGTGCGCGTCGGAATCCAGTGGGCATCGTGCATCACTGTGAAAGTCCATACGTCCGGGGCAACCGAGATCGTCGCCTGTCCGGATGGGGCGGGAGCGTGCATGGATTTCTATACCATTTGCTGCGACGCTACCGGTAGGACCGTCACATTCTCATCGCACACCCCAACGCAGGACTGTACCAACCCGAACTGTCTGCCGGTGTGCCCGCCGTGATCTATGCGGGAATCCGACTTGATTCGATGAACGATGAAGGTTGAAGCATGCGCGCGGCACTCATCCGTATTTGGGATGGGTGCCGTTCGGTGCCAAAATGGCGAACGTCTGTCATCAACAACCAACCTGAGTGACCGATGCGTACGAATTCTGTGGTTACGCTGTTGCTACTTCTCATTGTCTCCATTTCGGCGTACGCACAAGGTGATGTCGGACGGGAATGGGAGAGGATGGCGAGTGATTATCGCGGAGTGTATTGCGTGGATGCAAAGGTCGTTGTGGTCGTCGGCGACGGCGGAATTGTGATGCGGAGTGAAGACGGCGGCACTACATGGAGGCGCCAATCGACGCACACATCCGCGGATCTCTGGGGTGTGCACTTTACCAACGCCGATATCGGTGTAGCCGTCGGCAACCGCGGAACGATTCTCCGCACTGCCGATGGCGGCTTGACGTGGGAGTCCGCGGTGTCGGGGATAACTACCGATCTTCGCCGCGTCGTGTTTCCGGTGCGTTCAGTGGGCTATGCAGTCGGTCTCGGAGGAATGATTCTGAAGACGACCGATGCGGGCATCACGTGGAGTCGACAGTCGGCGCCGACGACTCTCGATCTCTCGAACGTGAGCTTTCAATCGGTCGAGCAGGGCGTTGCGGTCGGTGACAGCGGCCTGATCCTTCGAACGAACGACGGGGGCACGAAATGGGACCGTGTGGAAAGCGGCACAAAGCTCTGGCTGGCGGCGGTGAGCTTCAGCAGCGCGGAGCACGGCATCGCGGCGGGCGAGGACGGCGTAACGGTGGAGACCGTGGACGGCGGCGCAAGCTGGCGATCGTTGAACAGCGTCGGTGCGAAGGCAGGCTACATCCTCGGCGTGCACGCGTTCGACGTGTTGAACGCGGTCGGCGTCGGCATCACACCGCAAAGTGGGCGCGTTGGATTCACCGACGACGGCGGACGCTCCTGGTTTTTCGTGACGGCCGGGGCACCGTCAACGAACTTGGTGCTCTACTGGGACGTATCGTTCGGCAACGACAGCAGCGGTATCGCCGTCGGCACCGAGGGGGTGATTGTGGCAACGAGCGATCGTGGCCGTTCGTGGCGGACGATCAGCCATATGCACGCCGGTGGTGGGCGCCTTGCATGGGCCGATTCGACGACGGGATTGCTTCTCACCGGAACCGACTATCATCGCACTACCGATGCCGGCGCTACATGGCTACCCTATCGTGTCCATGATTCCGTTTCCGGAATCGACTTGGCCAACTACCTGACCGGTGTGCAGTTCATAGATCGTGATCACGGATTTGTCTTGGATGACAGGCCGTTCGTTAATCTTACGACTGACCAGGGACTGACTTGGCGCAAGCGCGTGTCCAAATTTGTGCCATATGCCTGGCAGGGAGTTGAGTTTGGACTTCGCGATACAATGCAGGGGTATGCGGCGTGTGGTAATAGCAATGTATATCGCACCGACGATGGTGGGATTTCGTGGACCGGCGCTTCGGTATCTCCTTCGATCGGCTCAGACACCGTGAATATTCATCAGGTGTTATTTGTGGATACTGCGTATGCATACTCCACGGGTCTCGCTTGGCGCGATGCTGAACCGACAATATCGAAGCGCGGAGTGCTTTACCGTACCACCGACGGCGGCGAGCAATGGAGCGTAATCGGTGTCGGAGCGGAGGGTGGGCCGACGTACGGCCGGATGTATTTCTTCAACGAGCGCAACGGCATGGTGTATCGCAGCGACGGCTACCTGCTTCGGACGACGGACGCGGGCGCGACGTGGGATTCCGTTCGTGTCGACGTGCCCGGCATCGTCACCGATCTACGTTTCTTCAACGACAAGGTCGGCTATATCGGCGGCAGCTATCCCGCCACGATATACCGTACCGACGACGGCGGCACCACGTGGCATCGGGAATTTCCCGCGACCGCGCAACCCCTGGACACAACGGCCTCCGTTTTGAGCGTTACGCTGCTCTCGGACCGGATGACGATGATGGCGGCGGGAAACCGGTTCGTTCTTCGCAGGCGTCTCAACGAGCCGCTTCCGGCGGCGGTCGAGCGAGTGGATCGTACGGAAGGCGGGAGTGAGCGACGCATTGCCGTGACGATCTCCCCGATGCCCGCTCGCGATCGTGCCCTCGTGACCGTAGCGGGATTGCCGGCGCATGAGAGCGGCGGCGCCTGTCTCCGCCTATTCGATGCGGCGGGGTATGAGATCGGCGCGCGAAGCGAGCATGTCGTGTCGGCAGACGCAGGCGCTACGTCGTTCATGCTCGACTGCTCGGGGTTGCCTGCGGGCGTCTACTATCTGTGTGTCGACGGAGCCGAGCGAACCGCCGGTGCGTCCATTGTCGTACGGCCCCATTGATGGAGGTGGTGGAGTGCTCGAAATATTTCCACAGATCCGAACTATCTAAAACGCTGCCAGGCGTTCCGACCGTAACCAGGAGGAACGACCCCGAGCAACGGGCCGTTCCTCCGCCGAAAATCCCAGGCGACCATCAGCCGCTCGCCGTTACTTCTCCGGTGCGGGCGGGACGGGGGGAGCAGGTGCTGTGCCGGGCGCTCCGTGCTTCGCCATGCCGCCGTTGATCAGATTCGCCAGCAGCACGTTCACCAGCGAGCTGCCTCCGTCGTTGCCGCCGGAGCCGCCTCCGGCCACGATCTGCGGCACCAGTGGGATGCCGGCTCCGGCGATGGCCCGGCCCACCTCGATCACCGCGTAGTTGTTCTGTCCCACGGCCGCGGTCTTCAGCCTGATCACCTCCGCCTCCGACGTTCCGACCGCGGTGATCTTCCGTCCCTCGGCCTCGCCGACCGTCACCAGCACCTTCGCGTCCGCCTCGGCGTTGATCGTCTTGGACTTCGCATCCCCCTCCGCCTTCTTCACGGCCGTCTGTGCGTCGAAGTCCGCGATCTCCACCTTGCGCTGCGCGGTGACCACCTGCGGCTGCGTGTCGGCGATCGCCTGTGCCTGCGCCAGCTCCTTGCGCGTCACCTGCGCCAGCCGCTGCGTTTCATAGGTCACCTTCTCCTGCTCGGCCAGCTTCCGGTCCGTCAGCGTCTTCATCAGCTCCTCGGGCGGGACGATATCGCCGATCAGCGTGTCCACCGCGCTCACATTGTACTCGGCGAGCGCCTCTCCGATGCGGAGCTTTGCGTCCTCCTGTCGTTCCTTTCGAGTCTTCAGGAAGTCGATCACATCGGAGCCCTGTGCTGCGTTGCGGAAGTAGTTGCCGATGGTCGGCTCCAGCACCTGCGTCACCAGGTTGGCCATGCTGCCGAAGCGGGCGATCACCTTCGGCGCCTCGTTGCGCGGGACGTGGATGATCTGGCTGACGTCGAGATTGAACTTGAATCCATCCGACGAGCGCACGGTGATCGTCGAGAGCTTTTCATCCAACTTGTGCGACTCGATCTTCCCCGTCGCCCAATTCAGCACCACGTTCGCTGTCGGGACGCATTCCACCTTGTGCGTGTAGACGTTGATGGGATATTTGCCGGGGTCCAGCGGTTCCACCCAGACGCCCTTCATCCCACGCTTGACGAGGTTGCCGTGTTTG
>CAZJYH010000106.1:0-4274 GCA_964549365.1 uncultured Alphaproteobacteria bacterium | reverse complement strand
CGTCGCCGGTCTGATCCTCGCCGACCTCGCCCACATAGGCGATCACCACGCCCGCGTTCGCGATCGGCACGGTTGTCATCTCGCGCACCTCGACGGTGGCGAAACGCGGGTTGATGAAATAACGTCCGGCCAATATCACCTGTTCCTGCAGCCCTTTCTGCCCGCCGTTGTCGAGAAATGCCTGGCCGTCCTGGAAGAGATTGTGCCCGGCGATCTCCCGGCCCGCGATGTCGCCGGTGGGGAGCGAGCGCCCCTCCTTCGTGGTCACGATCCCAACCATGTTGTCCTGGATTTCGGTGACGGGCTCTTCCACGATCGAGAAGAGCGCGGTGTTGATCCGGTAAGTGCCGGGAGGGATCACCGTGATCTGCGGGCCGCGCTCGCCGCCGTTCTCAAGGAACAGCCGCGAGCTTTGGAATGCGTCGCACTCGACGCGCCGTGCAAGCACGCGCCCATCGCCGAGCGGGATGCCGTCGCGCGTCTCCACCACGCCGATGAAGCCCTCGCGAATCGTCAGGAATTTCTGGCGGATGATCGTGAACTGCCACGGCCAATAGCCGAAATACAGGCCCGGCGCCAGTGTGTCGGCCTGGAACCCCGCCTCGCCGCGCAGTGCGATGATCTTGCCGTCGGGGAGCGAACGATTGCCGCCCCAGAGCACGAACTTCTTATTGATGATGCCGATGCAATCCTCCGGGATCACGGCGATCCCGAGCAGACGAAAGGTCCACTTATAGAACATAACGAACAGCAGCAGTGGTATAAGCCACCAGAGATACGAGCCGTACTCGATCAGAAGTTGATCCAACATAGGTTCCTCGTGTCGCCGCAACAGGTCGGCGTGTTGTTGTGAGAGTGTTATCAATCCCGCGATCGACGCGGAGTGTTTGCGTAGGTGTTTCCTTTCGTCGATCGATGAGCGCCGGTACGCCCCCGATCATGCAAAGATAGCGATCTGAGAGTGCGCACAGTAGTGCGCGGTGGATGCCCGGGCTCATCGCGAGATGTTCTTTGTAAGCGGTCGGATCAGCGATGAATTAATGGGAAAACATGCATGTGCATCCAACGCCCGCCCGAGTTCTCCATCAATACGATCGAACTGCACACGGACCGGATCGGGCCATGCGCTGCGAGCAGGGCGGCAAGCGACTGCTCGACGATGTCCGCTTCGTCTGCGCTCCCGTCCGCGACGGTGAGATGCGGGATGATGTCCGCGTGCGTTCCGCCGTAGGGCGGACACCCCGGAAATTCGGCCGCGAGCCGCTCGGTGAGGTCGATGAACGGAGCGGCCGGTCGCGGTTCGATGTAGACGGTGGCCGGGAAACGGCCGATTGTATCGAGCGAGAAGCTGAACGCGCCGACGTCGCGGACCGCCGTGCGAACCCGTTCGAGGATCGACGCATCGATCCGTTCGGGCGCGATGAACGGGTAGAGGACGGTGACGTGCGCGGGCACGCCGAGCCGGGCCGATGGGTCATGGCGTTCGCGAAGAGCGCCGACGAGCGCTTCGGCTTCCGGCACACAGACGATGATCCCGGACTCGGTCATGGAAGATGATCTCTATCGTAGTATTATCCGCTCCGCATATCACACGGTATGCGAAACGCGTGGCAGGCCGTATTATGACGCGCAACGATAGCACCGGCCGGGGCACGGAGCAAGCATCATGTTGTGGCGGGAGCAGTCCGCGGATGAGCGTGCAAACGAAACGTGGCCGTGAGACATGGGCATTCATGGGGCGGCGACCTCCGAACATCGAACACCATGAACACCGATGACGATCTGGACGCAATTGCCAAGCTGCACATCGTTCAGAAGTACGGCGTCGAACACCCGTTCACGCAACGGCGGTTGTGGGGCGATCCCGACGGGATCTACTACGACGTGAATCGCCGGCATGAGAGCGGGATGGCGATGTTCGTCGGCGGCGCCGGCTTTTTCGTGCTCCGCGCAACCGGTGAGATCTGGACGTTCGGAGCAATGCACGCGGCCGCGAAGGGGCTCGACTATTTGATCACGCTCTATGGAGAATGGCGGCCCGGCATACATCGCCTCACGGTGCGTTCCGTTGCGGACGCCGAGGCGTTTGCGAACCTGCTCGTTTCGGTCGGCATTGAATATGTCCTTCGTGAAGTCGAGTACGGCACCGTCCGGGAAAGCTCGCATCGGGCCGAGGCGGCGATGGTGATCGAGCGTCTTTCCCGCACGCCCTGCACGTTCCTGTTCGGACCGGAGGATGCGCGCGCGGTGGCGCGGGCCTTGCGCGAACGACGCATCGCGGATGTCGACTTCGAGTTCATGGGGTATCCACCGCGCCGTGATTCCCGTGCCGAGAGCAACAGCCCGGAACAGTTGGGCGTGTGGTGGGATGCCCCATGATCCAACCGGAGCTCAAATACCTCTGCAGCCCCGATCTCGATCGCGACGAGTTGCCCGCCGATCCCGATGACTGCGCGGTCTTCTGCGAGGCGGACATCGGCCCGGTCGACGCGGACGAAGCGAACATCTTCGGGTTCACGGCAGTGACGCCGCGATTCCTGGCGCGCGAAGCGGACGTGCGGCCCGGACGGGGTTGTCTGGTGGTGCCGAGATTCACCTGGGAGGCCGTGCGCCATGAGATCGAAAAGCTCCTTGTCGGCGCGGTGCGCCCGACCTGGGAGGAGGTGGCGGAGGAGTTGAATCGCACGCTGGAGTGGGAGTTCGGCGACGATGTTCCGTCGTGCGGATAGCCTGCGCAAGCGCACATTCTCGAACCACTCCACGGCGTTATCTTCGTGACGGCGCGTTGTGCAGTGCTTGCCGATAACGGACCCCAATGACCATACGATCCCAGGCGTTGACATTTGCCGCCGTCGGAGTGCTCGGCGAGGCGTACGTGATGCGGGAGAACATCCTGCACAGCTATCCGGTCAAATGGGCCGACTACCCGACGTGCGTGTACGGATGTTCCGATTCTGAACGTAGACGTGCCGCCGAATATCTCGCTCCCGAGCGCCTCGATATGTCCGCACGCATCAATTCGCCGGTACCGATCGGGAGAGTTGTCTGATGGTTGCCCATGCTATTGCTGTTGGAACGGGATCGCGAACGCCTCGACGTTGTGGGTGATTTCGTTTTACTCCTCTGGTCGTACATCGCGCAGATCGATCCGGAAATCACCAGCGATCTCCTGTGGAGACTGCAATTGTGTTCCGATGCGGAGGTGCCGTCGGGTGGGAGGTTGCGATAGCTCGTTCAGAACAGGAACCGACGGAGCAATCCGCAATGCAGGAGATATCACCCTTTCTGATGTTCACAGGGAAGGCCGAGGAGGCGATGAACTTCTACGTGGCGGTGTTCCCAAACTCCGGCGTGACAAGTCTCGTGCTCGACGGGGCGGACGAGGAGGGCGCGGCCGGTACGGTGCGCCATGCGGCGTTCACGTTGAACGGCCGACGCTTCATGTGCATCGACAGCCCCGTGGAGCATGCCTTTACGCTCACGCCCGCGATCTCGCTCCATGTGAGTTTCGACATCGAGGCCGAGGTCGACGCCGTCTATGCGGCGCTCTCCGAAGGAGGACAGATCTTCATGCCGCTCGGTTCGTACCCGTTCAGCAGAAAATATGTGTGGCTCAGCGACCGCTTCGGCGTCTCGTGGCAGTTGATGCTGGCCGAGGCGTAGAGGCGGGCGTGTGATGTCGTACGTCCATAATCTCATGACAGACATGGAATACACCGAATGATCGCGGACGAATTGAAGGTGCAGCCCGGCGACGTCATCACGCAGCCGAACGGCGAAGGGGCGTGGGATGTCATCAAGATTCTGGAGGTCGACAAATATTCCGACGGTTCGTCGGGCGCGCATTGTCTGATATACGCCGCGACTGCCCACAAGCCGGATGTCGCCGCGATCGCCGGGCTCGCGGCCGAGATAATGCACGCGCCCATCGCCGCCGAGAGCTTCGGCGCCGGGTGGGACCGGGTCGGAAATTTTCCGGTAACCGAGGAGGAGTCGGAAGGGTTTGTCGAGTATCTTAGGCTGACGGATTTCGGTCGATATATCGGCGTGACCGGGAAGGATGCGAACGCGCTGTATCAACAGGCCTACGCACACTATCTCCGCGCGAACGAACTTGCCGATCGCGAGCGACGGGATGATGCGATCGCGGAATATTCCGTGGCGCTCGAACTGTTCCCGTATTTCTTCGAGGCGATCGACAACCGAGCGCTGACGAACATGGAGCTCGGGAAGTATGACGAGGCGCTCGACGATTTCGAGCACTCATTGTGGGT
>CAZJYH010000105.1:0-10795 GCA_964549365.1 uncultured Alphaproteobacteria bacterium | reverse complement strand
TGGCGTTGCCGGAGCGTGTGGAGCAGCCGTCGGCGTTCGTGGCCACGACGTAGTACGTGCCTGCCTTGTCCACGGTCAGTTGCGCCGTCGCGCCGAGCGAGGTACCGTTGCCGACGGCATACCAGTCGAGTCGCCCACCGACGCCGCCGGAGGCCGTCAGCACCGTTGTCTCCCCGTCGCAGATCGTGGTGTCGCGCGCGGCCGTCACGGGCGTCGGCCGCGGCGATTCGTTCACGACGATCAGACCGGAGTCGCGACAGCCGAACGCGTTCATCACCGCAAGCTTGTACGTCCCGCCGCGCCACACCTTCATCGTGGGGGTTGTCTCGAACACGCCCGGTGAGCGCTCCCAGCGATATTGCGCGAACGTTCCCGGACCGGCCGTCAGCTCCAGCGTGTCGCCGAGGCAGAGCCGCGCGGGCGAATCCGGCGCGATGCGCAGCGGCGAGCGCGGCGCCTTCGTCACGATGATGTCGGCCGATGTGCCGGCGCATCCGGCAACGCTCTCCACCGCGACGTAGTAACGGCCGGAGTCGGCCACGGCCAGCGTGTCACGTCCGCGCGCAACGACGATCTCGGCGGAGGTTGCGTAGGTCGGGGGGATCTTCTGATACCACTTGACGTTCGTGTAGCCGGGCGCGATCCAGAGGCGCAGCGTGTCGCCGTCGCAGAGGAAATGCGATCCGCTCGAATCCACGCGCGGGGGGTCCGAGTCGCAGAAGAGCGAGATGTAGGCATCGAAGCCGCCGGAGTTGCCGGGCCGCGCCAAGGGGCGGGCGTTGACCACCTGATTGCGGCTCCGCTTCATGAACGTCGCGCCGGTCCCGTCCGTCTCGCCGGCGATGAGCAGCGCCCCGTGTCCGTCGAACGCGATGCCGTGCCCGGCCTCCTCGTTCGGTCCGCCGAAGTACGTGACCCATCGGGGAGCGCCGGTGTTGTCCAGCTTGACGACGAAGGCATCGTTCACACCGCCGTTGTACGCCGCCTGGAACGGCGCGTCCTGTCCGGGCCCGGTCGTCGCGAGTCCGGCGCCGTTCGTCGTGCCGATCACCCCCACGCTCGCCGTGTCGCTCGTCGCGATGCCCAGGCCGTAGTCGTTGCCGGCGGTTCCGAGGTACGTGGCCCATCGGAGCGCGCCCGCGGTGTCGTACATCACGCAGTAGGCATCGTCGCCGCCGGGCGCCGTGCGCTTCCACGCGCCCGCTGTCGTGGGGATGCCGCCGTTGGTGGCGCCGGTGATGAAGACGTTGCCGCGTCGGTCGGCGGCAACGCTGCTCACGCCGATGTCGCCGATGAGCGCGATCGGAAAGAAGCCGCTGCATTCGTTGCCGCTCCCGCCGTAGTACGTGCTCCAGAGCGTGGCCCCCGCGCTGTCCATCCTGACGACGAACGCATCGTAGCCGCCGCCGAGCGTCGCCTGCGCGCAGCCGGGTGTCGTCGGGAAATCCGCGCTGTTCGTCCAGCCGGTCACCACGATGTCGCTCGCAGGATCCGACGCGGCCGCGAAGCCGTACTCCACCGCCGCGCCGCCGATGAACTTCGCCCAGACGGGGCGGCCGGTTGCGCCGTTGATCTTCAGCACCATCAGGTCGTTGTTGCCGTTGCCGCCTCCGACCGGATGCCCGGGGTTGCGCGGCGTCTTATAGACCGGCGTGCCGGCCGCGAGCGTGGCACCGGTGGTCGTCAACAGCAGCGTGACGTTCTTCGCGGCATCCACGGCCAGCCCGTAGCCTGCATCCCAGTACGTCGTGCCGCAATACGTTCCCCACAGCAGCGCGCCGCTCGGGCCCAGCTTCGCGATGAACCCGTCGTGCACGCCGCCGGCGAACGCGTTCTGAAAGGCGGAGGCCCTCGGTATGTCGGTGCTGCTCGTCTCCCCCGCGATGAAGATGTTCCCGTCGGCATCGGCCGCCACGCAGCGCGCATAGTCATCGCCGTTGGTGCCCCCGTAGTACGTGGCGAAGATCACGTTGCCGTACGGATCGAACTTGACAAGGAACGCATCGATCACCCCCGCGAGCGCCGTGCGCAGCGCCCCCGGCGACGCAGGGAAGGTGGCGCTCAGCGTGTTCCCGAGCAGCAGCGCGTTGCCTGAGCGGTCCACCTCGAGCACGTGCCCGCCGAGCACGTAGTCCAGGTCGAAGAACGGAAGGCCGCCGCCGCCGTAGAACGTGGCCCACTCCTGCGCCGGATCGATCACCAGCGTCCGGGACCGATCGTACCCCGCAACGTCGAAGCCGAGCACGCCGTCGCGCAGGCGGAACCGGCAGCGCACGATTCGGCGGCGTGCGCGCTCGCTCGCATCCTGATAGGCGTACGGCCGCCCTTCGCTCAGGTAGCCGAGCGCGTTCGCGACGTGCAGCCCGCCCCGCACCGTGAGCCGCGCGGTATCGGCACCGTGGTAGGCGATGCGCACATCGTTGGGATTCCCCCCTGGGCGCACCACCATATCGTACTTCATCCCCTCGCCTTCGGGACGCAGCACCAGATCGATGTTGGGATACAGGTCGTGGTAGATCACCGTTCGATACGCGCGCGCGCCGCGCACCCGGTCGGCCGAGCCGCCGAGATACCAGCGCACGATCTCCGAACCGGGATCGAGCGCCTCGACTCGCGCATCACGATTTGCTCCCAGGAACTCCATCTCAACGCGACACAGCTCCACGCTCGATGCGGCGCCGAGCGAATCACCCTCGCCCTCTCGTATGGGTCGCGCGTTTGGCCCGATCGCCGGACCCGGCCCGCCGTGCGGCCGCGCGTAGACATAGTGGATCCGATCCTTCCCGAGATAGACCCGCACGCCGCGCGCTCCGGCCGTGTACAACACGTCGGGACGCGGCGCGCCGTGTTCGTCGCGCACCTGCCCGAGGTTCTCCACGAAGCGAAGCGCGGCGGAATGCTCGGCGCCGCGCGGAGGTCTCGTGGCCTGTCGGTCACGCACGGCGCGTGCGCGATCGACGGAGTACGGCTGCGTGGAGCGCGTGACCTGCGCGAAGGAGATGAGCGTGCAGACGTGGAACGCTGCACCGATGAGGACGATCAGCAGGATTATGCGCTGGAGGGCCATTGCGATTCACCGTGACGTGGGAGTCCATCGGTTCACGCGGGGCGATGCGTGCCGAGCGGAATGGATCGCAATTTGAGGCGCGCCAGGCGGGCGGCAATGTGGATCGGCGCATGTAGCATAATCATAACGTGGGGTGCCGACCGAATCGCCTCGCCGCACGTTCGCATTCGTATCGGGTATCCGAGTGAACAAGAGCGAGGCATTCCATGCCTCGTCACCCTCGCCTGCGAAACGATCGCGGCCCCGACGCCGAAACGTCGAGGCCGAGAGATCGCATCGTGGATACAGCTATGGGATCATCGATCGGCCACGATGATCCGCGCAACGGCCGTGCTGCCGTTCGACGTCATCGTAACCGTGTATGCTCCGGCACTCAGGCCCGTTGTCGGCACGCTCGTTTCGTACGTCCCTCGCGGACGTTCGAAGGATGTGGCGTACACCCTACGACCGGTCAGATCCGTTACGACAAGCCGCACCGTTCCGGCCTCAGCCATCGTCGAGGTCAACACGACCTCGCGGCCGGCGCGAACCGGCGTGGGGCGCGCGGTCGCCGGCATCATCGCGCCCGATCCCGGCGTCGCGGCGCCGATGCTCCCGTGCGGCACGACGATCTTTGCATCCGGCTCGCACAGCGGAAGCGCATCCCAGACGGGGCTGACCGGCACATCCGTTGGTGTCAGCAAGGTCGACCCTCCGGTTTCCACGACCGGCGAAGCGGTCCTTGCGAGGACCGCCGCGGCATCGGACAACGTCACCGTGGTGCTGTAGCAGTTGTTCGCCAGCGTCGTGTAGTTCCGCAGGAGATACAGGTTCCGGATGTTGCCCGCGGGCATCAGAGCGGTGCTTGTGGTGTATCCCGTCAGGACATATCCCTGCGATGTCACCCCATGCTGGACCGGCGCGCGGGCGCGCGCGAGGTCCTCCCCGGCAGCGCCCCTGCAATGCGTGACGCCGCCCGCCGCCAGCGTCCCCCCCTGAAATTCCTCCAGCCTGCCGTCCGTATCACCGAACGGGCCGGCATACGTAACGCCGGCCACGACGATGTTGCCGGTATTGGCACCGAGCGCCGGTATCACCTCGCAGATTCCGTTCCCCCAGTCGCTTGCGCCGGCGTTGTCCCCGAGGAAGGAGGAGGCCCGAAGCCCGGTCGTCGGATCCGGAAGCGTCTGCATCACGAGCACCTCCGGCCCGGAGCCTGGCCGACCGTACGTGCGGCCGGCGATCGCGAGATCGCCGTTGTGCGCGCCGTTGCGCAGCTCGCAGATCGCAAGGCCCTCATCGGTCTCCGTGGTGCCGTACCGCACGGAACCGTGCCCCGTCCCCAGCGAACTGCCGGTGTTGCCGTCGACACGCAACACCCACACATCCGACGGCACATCCGCCGCGAAGACGACATCGGCGGTGCCGACGGCCACGATGTCGCCGGCGTTGGTCGTCGCGGTCGTCACGCGAGCCTCATCCACATCGTGCAATCTCTGGCCGCTGAAGCCTCCTGCAACGCTGATGTTGTAATCCTTGTACCAGACGAAGGCGCCGTTGGCCGACAGACGCGCCAGCACCCCGTCCGATCCCGCGCCGCTGACCGATCGACCCGATACCACCACGTCTTGCGGGGCGGCGCCGCCGCTGCCGAACTTCGCAATCACCACCCCCGATGCCGTCAGGTTGACGTTGTCGATGTGCAGCGCCCGCACCCACTTCACGGCGCCGAACGGAAACAACCGCATGACGATGATGTCGGAGTTCCCGCTGTTGTTCGTCGCATGGCCAACGACTGCCAGATCGCCCGTCCCGTCGGCAAACTCCTTCACGTCCATCGCAACTCCATAGACGTATCCCGTCATCGGATACGCGGTATGGGTCAGTATCGCGCCGTACCGATCGGTTCGAACGAAATACATGTCGGACGTCCCGCTGATCGTAAACGTGAACCCGACGGTCACGATTTCACCGTTGTCGGTTTCGATCGCCGCCGTCCCCTCCTCGCCGCGGATGTTGTTCCATCCGATCGTCTCCTGCCATCCCTGCGCGCTCAGCGCGTGCGCCGCAAGCAGACACCACGCGCCCGTCAAGAGCGCGATCGTCCGCATGCGGCCAACCGCGCCTGCATTCGGAATCGTGTGCACCATGAGTGCCTCCATAGTGAAAGTAGAATAGTGGGATTGGGGGATAGATCGGTACGGACCATGTCGACCAAGCGGGAAGATATGAAGTGTGCGATGACCACACCGCAGGGCGAATGACACGAAGGTGCCGGGCTCGTGTTGTGGTTGTTGCCTCCGCGGCGGCATGCCGAACCCCGGAGTGCATCGGAAAGCTCTGCCGCGTTTCGTATGATCGCGATCGTTTGATCGCGCGGCCGTCGCGATTGCACATGCGGCGCGGCCGCGGCCAACGACGTATCGCATCGCGGCCGAGGCCCATGAACGGCTGCGGGATGTGAACCGGGCACTGGAGCACTATCGGGAATACACGCGGCTGGAACGGGAGCTGCACAGCGGCGCGGTACGACGCGCGGTTGCCGTCGTGCAGATGCGCGCCGAGCTGGAGAGGACCGAGCGCGAGCTGCTTCGCGCGAAGGCCGAGCGGCTGGAGCAGGAGGTGCTGCACAGGGAACACGAACTCGCCGCCGCCCTGCACCTGACGCAGAAGAGCCGGCTCCTCTCCCGAATCGAGGAACGGATGGCCCCTTACGCGCGGAGCCGCTGGACGGACGCCTCGGAGCCGGCGCGCGCTCTGCTGCCGGATATTCGGGAGAGCATCGACGGGCGGGCGCAATGGCAGGCGCTCGAGGAGCAATTCCGCGGCGTACACCCGGAGTTCATCACGATGCTGATCGCGAAGTATCCCTCGTTGACGCAGACCGAGATCAAGGTCTGCGCCCTCATGAAAATCAATCTCACCACCAAGGATATCACCGACATCCTTCGCACATCGCCCCGCACCGTTGAGGGGCACCGCCGCTTCATCCGCAGAAAAATGAGCCTCGGACGCGACGAAAATCTCTCCACATTTCTCGCGGCCCTCCCCTCGCGCACCCCCACGAAAATTCTGCCGTCCACGTAGTAATCGCGTAGCGACCGCGGCATCGTCCGAGCATAGATTGCCCCTGGAGAGAAACCTGTCCATTACCCATCAGTGGAAGCGAAGCCCGAGCAAGTTTCCAGGTCTCGGCCATGTCGTTCAAACGTTGGAGCCCGCGCCACAACGTCTTGATGTCCGGATCGCCGTCGCCCTTGCGCGCCGGGAATCCGCCCAGTCTGGCGATCCACAGCACCGCCCGCCGCATCGTCGGGGGATGCTTCGCCTCAGCTTTGCCCCGATGTTCTTTGGCATAGAATAACTGCCGTTCATGCGGCTCCAGATACTCCCCGCTTGAATCATCCGGACGAACACGAGAATGATACAGCAGCCACATCAACCGCCACGCTACGATGCTCAATACTGCAAGGGCCTTCTCCAGACGCTCGGCACTCTCGAGTTGCAGGTCTTCAATAGAAAATAATGTGCCTCCGCGTTGTTGGGTTCCAGGGCGGCAGCCCGATTGAACAACCCATCGGCAATCGCGCACCGCGCAAGAAACACCTCAACGCTCGATCCCTTCTGCGCCCGATATATCGAGTCGGCCGACTTGAATTCCCGCTTCCCACGGGCGACCGGAGAATCCGCACGGTCGGCCTGACCGCGCAATCGTTCCCCCGTCACCATCATGGCGGCGCAGGAGCACAGCACAACGGCCGTGGCATACGTTCGAGACATCTGATTCACCCCCATGTTCCGTGTATGTGTTGAGAACCCGCGCCGGTGCAGGCCCGGAAACTACACCCCGGGCGTCAAGCCGATCAAGGCCCCATGGAACAACGCAGATGATCGAGTCGGACGTTCACTATTTCATTGCAACGGTGCGGGCACGATCGCCGTGCCCGCACCGTTTCAGGCAGATCACGGCTTGCAGGGTCCGACGAATGTTGTCGGCAACAACCAGATTCCGCAGGCGGCGGAACAATCGAAGTAGATGTCGCAACAGCACGTGGGACTCAGCTTCACGGCCTGGATCCATGCACACGGCACAAACGGCGGAGCAGGCGACGGCGGCGGCGGCCCTCCCAGCGTGATCGGATAGAAGTTGCCGCCGTTGCTGATGACACCGTTGATGGAGAACAAGGTGCCGATCGGCTGGTATTGCACGAATCCACCCGACGCAATCACGATCGGCGAGGGAATCACGCCGGCCGGCGTGGTCGACAATCCGAACGATACCAGGCACCCGCTCCGGTTGTTGATGGTGAGCGTATTACACGGCGGGTTCCATACGATCTGGGCGCGCGCGTTCGCGACACCGAGCATGAGCATCGCCGCGCAGATGCAGAGGATGAGGCTTCCGGCTCTTCGAATGGGGCAAATCATATCAGACGTCCTCCTGTATAAGGGATGTTGGATGCGTGGGACATCGCCGCCGCCGGACCGCGACGATTTCACACCAACCTAGAGGAAATGGGAGGACGAAAGTGGACATTCGCGAGCACACAACCCGCGATCGAAGAATCGTCATCGCATTCGAGCAGCCACGGCGTGCCCCTCGTGGCGCAACGTCGAGCGCCTGCACCACGGGCTCCGGCCGACAAGGCCGGCGTTCGTGACGAGCCGGATCACGGTACATGGCCGCCCGGATGGTCAAGCATGGCGGCATCGACGACGCTGATCCCCGCTCGCTACGTTGCGTCGACGCGGCGCACATCGGCGTGCCCGTCGATCCATGCCGCGATGCGCGCCGGGACCGAATCGATCGACTCGAACACCTCTTCGTTCCGGAAGCGCAGGAACGACACGCCGAGACGCTCGATCGCTTCCCGGCGGATCATGTCCTTGTCGATCTGCCGATCATGATATCCGCCGTCGACCTCGATCGCCAGGAATGACTCGCAACAGTAGAAATGCACGATGTAATTGCCGAGCGGCTTCCGACGGTGAAAATCGTATCCGCGCATCCGGCGCCCTTTCAAGTGGCGCCACAACGCACGCTCCGCATCGGCGGCGCCGTTGCGCAATCGACGCGCGCGTTCCTTCAGAATCGGATTATAGCGGATGATGACCCGGCGTGCCATGAATATCCTCCTCCGATGCGCACGGAGAGAAGCACGCCTCGACACAGGATCGCAACGTCGCGGAAATCGCCGTCGTCGCCGAACGTATAGACGCAGCCGCCTGCGCCGCCCGGCACGCACCGGACCCGCCGTGCCGGCCGGCCGTACGTTGCCGCCCTGCCGCTCGGTGCACGACACTCCCCTGATCCGACGCTGCGCGTCGGATCTCTCCCCTCTCAAGAGGGGATGCGCACAACGGGACGTCATTGCCGGACCGCGCCTCGTGCTTGCAGGACGTTCGTATTCCGACGGGCGCGCATCTATCCGAGCCAACGCGCCTCCGTGCCGACCTGCGCTTCGCTCCCGGATCGCGTTCCCCCTCCTCGGAGCTACCCATACGTCCTCTGAGCGGGACTTGTCCATCAGGGCAACACCGAAACGTGCGGTTCCTTTGTGACGAACCCTCTGACCGGTCGGCGTTCAAGAGGTTGGCACCAACAGGATCCAATCCAACGGGAACCGCACTGCCGAGATTCAGGCAACCGGCTTCGCCCGCCGAAGGTCCGCATTGGAGAGGTTCGCACCTGCAAGATCGGCGCCGTCGAGATTCGCGCCCCCGAGATCGATCTCTTCAAACAGTCGGTCCATGTCAAATCGATTCTCCTCCCTCCACCTGTTCCACGCAGCCACCTCCTGCTTCAGAATCTCCAGATGCCTTGGGTTTGCCATGGTCCTTTCACTATCGAATGAACTATTGGAATCGAACCCGGATCGCCACGAGATACCCGGAAGAATGGGATGAAAGCAGGAAGGTTCGGAGTGGAGACGGACCGAACCGCCTCGCATCGAGATACGCCCCCGGGTAGTAGTTAAGTAGTAGCGGACTCGTCTCACTACCACTCTATGTTGCTTCCAACAAAAAGGGCGGGCACAAGCGATGAACCGCCCGCGGACAGCAGATCAATCAGGACCTATCCTACGCGGAGGCTATCATGTTGGGCATAGCATCGATTCTCTTCATAGCCACACAGATGGCGCTTGTAACCGGCGGCGCACACCAGGCACTGCCGAACGGCATCGCGGCGCCGGGCACGACATCCACCGGCATGCCGGCGCAGATCACCCTCGGCGCCGATCGCTTCAAGCTCGATGATTCCAGCGTATACGACCCGGAGTTCGAACCCTGGAACATGGACGACGAGAGCAACCTGGGGCGGAGGTACAGCCGGCATCAATCGCGCGACGGCGCGCTGACCTGTGTGACCTTCGTCGCAAGCTCGGAGAATGCCATGCATCCGGTCAGCGGCACCTACGTGGTCGACCGCCGGGGACGTCGCCGGGCCTACTTCAACGCGCTGTTCGACGGAAGCTGGGCTCCGAACGGCGACCTGCTGCTCGCAGGCACCTGTGGCGCCACCGGCGCAACGCCTCATGAGCCGGGCTTGTTCGTGGTCAGGAAGAACACCACGACGCCGCAGAAGATTGCCGTCCGCATGGCGCCGGCCGATGCGAAGCGCCTGACGGAAGTCGCGCGTGCACGACGGCATGCTCGCGACGCGCGCGCTATCGAGTCGATCAACGGAACGCCCACCTATCCAGCCGTGAGCCCCGACGGCAGGCAGGTGGCATTCATCCTGCAAGGCGAGTTGTTCGTAGCTCCGGTCGGCGGCGGCACCATGCACCTCCGCACTCTCGGGCTCCGGTCGCCGGGAGCCCCGGCATGGTCACCGGACGGCAGGCAGATCAAGGTGCGCACGTTCATGCGCGGCGAGATCGCGGTGGATGACGCAGAGGAGGAGACGCACGGCGAAGGCGTCAACATGGTGATCCCTTCCTCCGGTACGACACCGGTCGACGTGGCATGGGCGATCAGCGCATCGCGGTAGCCCGCGACGGCCCTCAGCGGCCGATCGGTCGGGAGAACGAAGGCGTGCACGACAGGGACGCTCCGTGCGGAACGTCCCTGTCGCATGTCGGCGGAATCGCGGGCGGGCCGCGCGAAGGGACGTCGCCCCGCAGGAACGGCGCCCCGCAGGAACGGCGCCCCGCGGGTGCTGCGGCCGGGCCCTCACGACGTTCGCACGGCGATGCCATCGGCCGATGCTTGGTAATCGCGTTGCTCGTGGAGAAGTTTGCGCACCTTTGTCGTCCTCACGTCAAGCAACCGAACTCCGACCGCACAGTCATGAACGACACCATCGAAAACCTCCGGCTCGAGATTCGCATCACCGACGATCCGGCAGAGAAGCATGCGTTGATGACCGCGCTGGTGCGCACGCTCTACACCCGCGCCGAGTACCAGGGTGCGCTCACGGCCGCGCGCGAAGCGCTGGCATTCGCCGAGAGCATCGACGACACACGATACAGAGCGGGCGCGCTGCGCATGGTGGGCACGCTGCTGGGGGCGCTCTCGAACTATGCGGAGGCGCTGCGCGTGGACATGCGGGCGCTCAAGTTGTTCCGGACGCTCGGCGACCGTGAGGGCGAGGCAACGATGCTCCTGAACCTCGGGATCAGCAACTACCAGGTTGGGAACTATCCGAAGGCGCTGGAGCTGCTGCACGAGAGTCGCGAACTGGTGCAGGCACTGGGTCGCGCCGATCTAGCCGCCAACGTCCTGATGACCGAGGCGCGCGTGCACGCC
>CAZJYH010000104.1:4623-10869 GCA_964549365.1 uncultured Alphaproteobacteria bacterium | reverse complement strand
ACGTCGAGCGCGGAGACCGGCTCATCACAGATGATCAGATCCGGCTGTGTTGCCAGCGCCCGTGCGATGCCGATGCGCTGGCGCTGTCCGCCGGAGAACTCGTGCGGAAAACGCGCGGCCTGCTCGGGGCGCATCCCCACCTTCCCCAGCAGCCAGCCGACGCGGTCGCGCATCTCGGCGGCCGACAGCCTCGTGTGCAGCCTGAGCGGCTCCTCGATGATCTGCGCCACCGTCATGCGCGGGTTCAGCGATGAGTACGGATCCTGAAAGATCATCTGCACCTTGGAGCGATACGGCCGCATCTCCGCCGTGTTCAGCGTGTTGAAATCCACCACGTTGCCGTCGCTTCCATGGTACAGGATCTGCCCGGTCACCTGAGCCTCGCGGCTCATGGTGCGCACGATGTTGATGAGCGCGCGCCCGATGGTGGTTTTCCCACAACCCGACTCACCCACCATGCCGAGCGTCTCACCGCGATAGATCGTGAACGAAACGCCGTCCACGGCCTTGACGGTCGCCACCTGCCGCCGGAAGATGCCGCCGGCGATCGGGAAGTGAACGCGGAGATCCTTCACCTCCAGAAGCACGCTTCCCTTCGCGTTCGTCGATGCGCCGGATGTGGCCGCGTGCGCGCTCGGCGCAGTGATCTCTGATGTGCTCATGATCTTTCGAGTCGTTGATTCGAGACGATGCGTTCCAGGAACAGGGCCGCGAACATCATCATCCACGGAACCGCGGGAACGTGAAATCGGGGATCGCCGAAGAAGATGATCGGGATCGCCGTCAGATACAGGAATAATGCTGCTGCTCCGCGCAACTCCGGCAAATCGCGCCGGCGCATGCGGCCGATCGCGCCCGGCAGGGCCGCGATCGTGAACGCCGCGAGCAGTACCCACCAGCATTGCGCCGCGGCCTCGGCGGCAACGAAGCGCCTCGGCTCCGTATCCTCCTTCGCGGCCAGCCCCATCGCGTTCATCTTGAACCCCTCCACGTCGGAGCGGAGGTAATACCAGAGTTTGCGCGGGAGCATGGCCAGGGCGTCGTCCGGATGTTCGGAGACGTACGCGATCGCAAGCGATCGGGCGCGCGTGTTCCACTCGCGTTCGTCCGGACCGATATGGTACCGTGCCTCGGTTGCGTCATCCAGCCGGTACGTTCCGTTTGCGTCCGGATTGTTGCCGATGTACAGGTTGATGCCGTCGTTGTTGGCCAGGATCCCATGTGCTCCGAAGATCGCCTGATTGCGGAGCGTCCATGGAAGAAGCACAGCGGCGGCCGCCGCATACACCACAAGCCCATGCGTCCACCGGCGCCGCGGCGTTCCACGAACGGCACCGACGGCGATCAGCAACACGGGGACGATCAGCAACTGCGGCTTCACCAGCGCCCCGGCGCCGAGGATCAGACCCGCCGCCGTCGATCGCCAAAGCCCGTCCGCCGGGCGCATCAGCAACAATGCACCGGCAAGCATCAGGCAAACCGCAAGCGGCTCGCTGAGCAGCAGGGACGCGTACGCGATGCTGTTCGGATGCAATGCCAACATCAGCACCACGAGCCGCGCGGCTCGCTCGCTTCGAAGCATGATCCGCGCCAGGCACAACGCAAGGTATGCCGAGATGCCCCAGAGCGCCGCGTTCGCGAGCATGGCCGCAAGGCGCGAAACGCCGGTGACGGCGAACAGCCCGCCGAGAAACGCCGGATATCCGACCGGCCAGTACGCGGTCGGTCGGCCGTCGACGGCGTACCCGTCGCCGGCGGCGATCGATGCGGCGCGCGCGTAATACCATGCCGAGTCGCTGACGGGGCGCACGTCGTGCGCGAGCATCAGCAGGATCCAGACCACGCGAAGGGCCACACCCAGCACGATGCACCACGCGGCGAACCGAGGCGCGTCCAACACGCCGAGCAGCACCTTGCGCAACCCGTGCTCGCCGGGCGGCGGCGTGGTATCGCGATGGTTCGGTTCATGGGTCACATGTGCTCTCGCAGGGTTGGCGTGCCGGCACGTTCCTCACACCCGGAAGCCGGCCGTGCCCGCTACAGCCGTGTCGGCTGCGGGTACAGGTGGCATCGCACGAAGTGCCCCGGCTCCATCTCCACCAGTTCCGGTTCCACCGAGTAGCAGATGTCGGTAGCCCGCTCGCAGCGGGAGTTGAACTTGCACGCCGGGGGCATGTGCAGAATGTTCGGGACCATTCCGGGGATCGCCTTCAGACGGCCGCGGACTTCGCCCCGCTGCGGGCGCGGGATCGACTCCAGCAAGCCCTGCGTGTACGGGTGAAGCGGATTGTTGAAGATCTGCCGTACCGTGCCGATCTCCTGCACCTTGCCGCCGTACATCACGATAACGCGTCGGCACGTCTCGGCAACAACGGCAAGGTCGTGGGTGATCAGCACGATCGCGGAGTCGGGGCGCTCTTCCTTCAGGCGCAGCATCAACTCCAGAATCTGCGCCTGGATCGTCACGTCGAGCGCGGTGGTCGGCTCGTCGGCGATCAACAGCGACGGGTTGCACGCCAGCGCCATCGCGATCATTACGCGCTGACGCATGCCGCCGGAGAACTGATGCGGATACTCGTTCATCCGCTTGCGCGCGTCGGGGATGCCCACCAGTTCCAACATCTTCACGCCGCGATCGAATGCATCCTGCTTGCTGACCGCCTCGTGCTGCAGGATCGTCTCGGTCACCTGAAACCCGATGCGGTAGACCGGGTTCAGCGACGTCATGGGCTCCTGGAAGATCATGCCGATCTCGCTGCCGCGCCGCTTGCGCATCTCGGCCAGCGGCAGCTTCAGCAGGTCCACGCCGTTCATCTTGATCGATCCGCCAACGATATCGCCCGGCGGGTTCGGGATCAGCCGCATGATCGACAGCGCCGTCACCGACTTGCCCGAACCGGACTCGCCGACGATGCCGAGCACCTCGTTCTTGTGGATGTCGAACGACACGCCGTCGACCGCCCGGGCAGTGCCACCCTCTGTGGAGAAGTGCGTGCGGAGGTCGCGGATCTCGAGGAGTGTATCGTTGCTCACGCTTTGGGTCCCAATCGATTGAAGAAGGTTGAGTCTCGTCGCTTCGTCGAGTGCGGCCGGGTCTATCGCAGCCGCGAATACACCCGGGGATCGAACGCCTCGCGGATCGCCTCACCGATGAATGTGATGAGCAGCAGCGTCGTGAACATGGCGCCGAGCGGGAAAACAACCAGCCACCATGCGTCCATGTTCTGCAGCCCGACGCCGACCATCTGTCCCCAGCTTGCCGAGGGCGGCGGGATGCCGAATCCGAGATAATCGAGCGAAACCAGCGCAAAGATTGCGCTCACCATCGCGAACGGCAGGCGCGATATCATCGGCGTCAGAGCGTTCGGGAGGATGTGCTTGAAGATGATCTGCGTGTTGGTGGCGCCGAGCGCGATGGCGGCGGCAACGTAGTCCTTTCCCTTCTCACGGTAGAACTCGCCGCGCATGAAGTACGAGATGCCCACCCAGTCGAACGCAGCCAGGATGACGATCAACAGCATGAAGCTCGGGTTGACCAGCGAACTGACGATGATCACGGTGTACAGAAATGGGATGTTGCTCCAGATCTCGACGATACGTTGGCCGAGCAGATCCAGTTTGCCGCCGAAGTATCCCATGAGGCTGCCGATCGCGCCGCCGATCAGGAACTCCAGCAGCGTCAGGACCAGCGCGAATGACATCGACACGCGGAAGCCGTAGCACATGCGCGCGAAGACGTCGCGGAGCGTATCGTCGGTGCCCAGCCAGTGGGTCGATGACGGCGGGGCCGGTGGAGAGTCGGTGCACGTGTAATCGCTTTCGTACTGATCCCACTCATACACGGGCATGATGCACCAGCCGTCATCCGACGTGCTCAGATGTTCACTGAGTTTGCGGTAGTTCGCCTCGTCCTCCGCCGGTTTGCCGGTGGCGTCGTCGATCTGCCCGAACGTGGAACCCGGATAGTAATTCAGTAGCGGGAAGAAGAACTCCCCCTTGTACTGAACCACGATCGCGTTCTTGTTGACCAGTAGCGGCAATGCCACCCACGAGAGCAGATACAGCGTGACAAGGAAGAGGAAAGAGTAGTAGCCGCGCCTCAGCGTCTTGAACTTTCGCAGACGCTTGCGGAAGATCGAGATCGGAGGAAGCGCGGTAACGGGTTCGCCGCCGTTCGGCTGTTGGATGTTCGCGACGGTGTCGGACATTGGCGTTTGGAGTCAATGCTGTGTGAGTGCGGGGAACGAAATGATGACGGCTGAGCGGATGCCGCCGCGCGGCGTTCAGCCCTCAATCGAAACGAATGCGCGGATCGATGATGGCGTACAGAATGTCGCTGATGATGTTGCCGACCATCTGCAGGAGGGCGGAGATGGTGACGATGCCCATCATGACGGTGTAATCGCGCTTGACGACGGAGGAGTATCCAAGCAATCCCATGCCGTCGATGTTGAACACCCGCTCGATCAGGAACGAGCCGGCAAGCACCAGTGAGATCGCGCCGCCGAGTCCGGTGGCGATGGGGATCAGCGAGTTGCGCAGCGCGTGCACGAAGATCACGCGTCGCTCCGGCAAACCCTTGGCGAACGCCGTGCGCACGTAATCCTGGCCGAGATTCTCCATCAGGGAGTTCTTCGTCAGAATCGTCAGCGACGCAAAGCTTCCCATCATGTAGCAGAACACCGGCAGGATGGTATGGTGAAGCTGGTCGATCACCTGATCGATGAAGGACATCGAATTGAAGTCCGGCGAGCGGAAATCGCCGAGCGGCACAAGATCCAGCTGGCCTCCCAGAATCGTGAGCAGAACGGCACCGATCGCCCAGCCGGGAATCGAGTAGCCGATGAACACCGCCACCGAGCTTGCGATATCGAACCCCGAGCCGTGCCGGATCGCCTTGTAGATGCCCAGCGGGATACAGACGCTGTAGGTGAGAAAGAACCCGATGAGCCCAAAGTAGATCGAAACCGGGAATCTGTCGGTGATGACATCCAGCACGGGCTCGCCGTAGACGTACGATTCGCCGAAGTCACCCGTCAGGATCTTGCCGAGCCAGGTGATGTAGCGGACATGAATCGGCTTGTCGAGCTCGAAGTAGGACTTCAACGCCGTCATCGCCTGCTCGGGAACCTGGTTCCCCTGCCGGCCACCTCCGCCCCCGGCACCCCCCTCGCCCCCCTGTCCGCGCTGTTGATATTGCAGCACCAATTGTTCGAACGGTCCGCCCGGGGTGAACTGCATCACCGCGAACACGAGGATTGTGCAGCCGAGAAGGGTGGGGATGATGAGAAGGAACCGGCGTATGAAGTAGTTCAGCATGGCTTCATGTCGTCAGGGCCAAACCTCCCGCAATGACAATCGGTGCGTACCGTTGCGCGGGAGTCGGATGCGGGCGTGAATATCGGTGGCTGGAGGGGATATTCCATCCCCCCCAGCCGTTGGAATCGCGATTTACTTCAACGTCGGCTTCGGTCTCGAGTCGGTGGGCGCCGTCGCGTTCGCCGTCGGAACGTTCACGCGGCCCGGCGACCTCCACCCTTCGGGGTGCTCCTTCTTGAAGTTCGGCCAGAACATCACGTCGACGGCCTTCTCATCGGCGGCCTCGATCGTGATCGATTTGTCGGAGCGCGCCTCCATCACCTTGCCGTACGCATCCGGCTCGAACCACCAATACTGCGCCACGTCCTTCCAGTCGCCAACCTTGCTGAGGAAGAAGTCCGGATGGCCGAGGTAGTTCCAGAGAACAAGACGCGAGTACGGCGCATACCAGGCCAGGGCGTAGTGATTCGAGAGCATCAGCAGGCTGTCCATCTCGCGCAGGTATCGTGTGCGTTCCTGCTGATCGAAGCTCGCCTTCTCCAGCTTGATGAGCTCGTCGACGCGTGCGATGTTGACACCGGTGATGTTGTTGGTGTTGGGCGTCATTCCCTGCTTCGAGTCGTACACGTTGAACGGATTCGGCCATTCGGTGCCGGTCCAGTTCTGCCACTTCGTCGTGAAGTTGCGCTCCATTCCCATCTTGAATGCCGCTACGGGGTCGACGACGCGGAAATTGAGCTGAATGCCGGCTTTCTTCAAATCCTGTTGCACCGGCGTCACGATGCGCTCGAGCGCCTGATCGATGGGCATGTCGATCGACAACGGCTGTCCGTTCTTGACGAGAATGCCGTCCTTGTTGCGCGACGTGTATCCCGCTTCGGCAAGCAGCTGCGCCGCCTTTTGCGGATCGTAGCGGAACTTGGGGTT
>CAZJYH010000104.1:0-4613 GCA_964549365.1 uncultured Alphaproteobacteria bacterium | reverse complement strand
GGTTGTTCGGATTCGCGTACTCCGTGTTCGGCCAGTACGAGTCCATCATGATGTACTGGTTGAACATCAGCTTCTCGAGCAACTGCTCGCGGTTGAACAGGTGAACAAATGCGAGGCGCACCTTCGGATCGTTGAACGGTGGCTTCCGCATGTTGAACGCGAACCCGGACACTCCCTGGGGGTTGTCGTTGTAGATTCGGCGCTTGAGCATCAGGCCGCGCTTGATGTCGTCGTCGTTGAACTCCTCCTTCCACCAGAGCGCGCGGCGTACGGCGTAGAAGTCCTGCTCGCCCTTCTTGAACTTGTTCAACTGCAACCGCTCGTCCTCGATGAACGTGATCCGGACCTTGTTGAAGTTGAACTGCCCCTTGTACTGCGGATCGTCCGCGGCCCACCAATCCTCCAGTCTCGTCAACGCGAGTTCCTTCCCCTTGCGCACATCCTCCGGAAGGATGGCGTACGGTCCGGTGCCTGGGGGGAGTTCGTACTGGAACTTCTTCAAGAACTCCGTCCCGTTCATCGTGCCGATGACGTGCGCAGGATAGATCTTCTTAAGGCCGAAGTAGAGCATGTTCTTCCAGTCCAACGTCTTCGAGCGGATGGAGAAGATGTACTTGCTCAGCGCGACCGGCGGATCGTATTCGGCGCACTGTGCGTTCTCATACGGATCGAGGAGCGTCGAGTCCAACCCGAGTTTGTAGGTGGCCAGCACATCCTCGGTAGTGACGGGATGCCCGTCGGAGAATCGCGCGTTCGGATTGAGGCGGAAGTAGTAGGTCTGCCGATCGGCCCCAACCTTCCAGTGTGTTGCCAAGCCCGGTATGAACTCAAGATTCAGCGGGTTGTTGTTGATGAGCGGAAGGTTGACCAGACTGCTGATATAGAACGAGGTCTCGGAGTTGCCGTCCTTGCCGATCTCGCGGAACGTGGCCGGAAAATTCGAGAGCGAGAAGACCAACATCCCACCCTTCTTCGCGTTCGTGTCGGTGATGTACCGCAACTCCTCGGGCGTGAACACGGCGGTCTGCCAGCCACTGTCGGCGGCAAACTTCTCGAACCCATCACCGCCGAGTTCGGCCGGCACGCTCTTGTCGGCGCCGGGCGGCACGTTGAACTTCTTGGGCAGCGTGACGGCCTTCGCATCGCGGCTCGTCTTCGGTGCCTTCTTGCAGCCGGTGTTTCCGGCGGCAAGGCCGACAAGCGCGGCAATGAGCATCAGGCCGCGTACAACCGGAGGCCATATCGATCGCTTCATCGAATGATCCATAAGTATTGGGTTGGTTGGGATATGATCTGGACGACGGGTAGTCCGACGACAGGATGGGCCGATGCGGACGCCGCATGCGATATCTACAGTCTCGCGCGACACACTTCCCCCGACCCGATTGTCTGAAAGGGTATTGACCAATATAACACGCCGTTCGGCACTACAATGCCTTGTGATCCGAGCTCCTCGCGGCACGATGCAGGCCCCGGCCGGTCGTGCGTTCGACGTCCGTGTCGATGATGCGCCCGGCATCGCGCGGCGGGCGCCGAAGGCGGGCGCGAAGAACGCGCATGCGGTAGCATGGAGCACATGGTTTTGATAACTTCCGCTTCGCAACACGTTTGCAGGTCCTGTACCTCTGAACATAAACCCTCCTTCCAGGAGCGTGCATGATGTCTCGACGCCTACTTCGTACCGCGTTCTCCGCGGCGATTCTCGCCGTTGCCGCCGCAGCGGCCGTGCGAGCGCAGGGAATCGGAATAACCAACGGCTTTCCGTATTCAATCAGCCCCGGCGATACGACGCCGAGCATCTACCTGCCGGTCACTCCGTTCGAGGTTGCCGGCACGCACGGCTTCCTGCGAACCAATTCCAGCGGAAACTTCGCCTTCGAGGACGGTACGCCCGCGCGATTCTACGGTGTCACGATGCAATGGGCCGCGTGTTACCCCGACAGTGTGCAGGCGGAGGTGATCGCGAAGCGTTTGCGCAAGATCGGAGTAAATCTTGTCCGCTTTCAGTACTTCGACAACGCCTATGACTTCGGCGACTGGGCCCAGCAGCGCACGTTCCTCGATGCGGCAACGCAGTACACCACGCTGCATCCCAAGCAGATCGAGCGGCTGGACTGGTTCCTGTACCAGTTGAAGCGGAACGGAATCTACGCGGCCCTCACGTTGCAGTCGGCTCGCGCCGCGCGCGCCAGCGACGGCCTCGGCGCCGACGCCGATTCGGCGATGTGGCTGGGACGTGAGCTTCCGTATCTCTATCCGCAGGCTCGTGCGACGACACGGCGTATCGTGCGGTTGCTGCTCGACCACACGAACCCCTTCACGGGAACCGCCTACAAGAACGAGCCGGCCATCGCCATGTTCGAGGGGCTCGATCAGGGAAGCCTGATCTCGATGAACCGGCTCGGATACACCGAGTATCGTGAGGGTCAGGGCGGTTTCAGTTATCGCCACAGTCGCCGCCTCGACACGCTCTTCACGCAATTCCTGCGCACGCGATACGCGAACAACGCGGCGCTCACCGCCGGCTGGCGCACGGCGCCTCCGGGGGGCGGGTTCCCGGATCTGATCAAGGAGGGGAGTTTCGAGGGGGAGTTCGAGCGGTACTGGACGATGCAGGCGAACAACGGCGCCTCGGTAACGCCCGTCCTGGGGCAGGGAGACTCCGTTCCGAACGGCTCGGTTTCGATGAAGCTGCGCGTCCGCAACACCCGAGACACCTCCATGCCGTACGACGCCTACATGGCGGAGAACATCGACGGCCTCGAGTTCAACACCTCGTACCGCCTCACCTTCAAGGCGAAAAGTTCGGTCCCCCATTGGAAGATCCTCGTACAGGCGTATCAGGCGGGAGGTGGGTACATGAGCGCCGGGCTCTACTCGTGGCAGTACGTCGAGCCGTATTGGAAGCAGTTCCAGATGGACTTCCTCGTTCCGGTCAAGAGCACACTACCGTTAGAGCTCGTCATCAACTTCTCAAGCTCCGCAAGCTGGATGTGATCGGATTGACGGCGGGGGAATCCATGGACAACTACAGCGTGGTGCGTGTCCCGCTTGCCACGGTTGCCGCCGCACCGACGTTGAGTTCGAAGCGGGTGGAGGACCAGAGCGATTTCTATATGGGCCTCGAGCGCGATTATTTCAACAGCCTGCATCGCTTCGTGCGCGATACCGTCGGCGCGCGCCAGCCGTTCACCGGCGCGGCCCACTACTGGGCGAGCTTGTTCCAGGAACGTGTGGTGCAGGCTGATGCCGACTTCACGATGTCGACGCAGGGCTGGGACTACGTGGGCACCAACGATCGTGGGCAGTACGAGATACGGAACTACTCGCCGTTGCGCGAGGGGAGTTACGGCGGCGCCTTCTGGACGTATGCCCAGAGCGCGCACCGGCGCCAGCCGTTCGTTGCCACGTACGCGCAGCCCTACCCCAACCGCTATCAGGCCGAGGGGATGTTGATGCTCCCGGCATACTCCTCGTTGCAGGAGTGGGACGGCGTGCTGCTCGACGTCTACGCCGACGATGTGATTCCGACAACCGACGGCATCGATTCGGCCGCTTATTACCAGGTCGCGAAGAACCCGGTGGTCACGTCGATGATGCCGTTCGCCTCCTTCATCTTCCGTAATCAGCTGATCGCCCCCGCGCAGACCACGATCAACCTTCAGCACACGGCGCAGATCGCGCGCATCTTCCCGCGGATGCTCAATCCATGGGGATACTACTCGGTCCCCGGCGGCTTCAACAGCCGCGCGCCGTTCGTCAGCAAACTGGTGATCGACTCGGTGAACGCCTCGGAGTTCACGCAGTTGGACGACATCGCGTTCACCGAACAGGTGGAAGGGCAGGTGCAGAGCGACACGCGCGAGATCCTGATGGAGTACTCCCGTGGAACCATCAGCCTCGACGCGCGCCGTGTGCAGGGGACCTCGGGCTATCTCACGCGCGCGGGGAACATCACGCTCCGTAACGTGGACGTGAAGCTCCTGAGCGGCAACGAGACCGCCACGATGATCTGGACCGTTCTCGACTCCTCGACACAGCTCGGCACTGCCGGGAAGTCAGCGCTGGCGCTGATCTCACGGGCGGAGCCGACCGGCTGGCAGTGGCTGGACTCGATGCACTGGAACATGTGGGGGAAGGGGCCGATGCTCTTCGATCCGGTGCGCATCCGACTGACGTTCAAGCCGTCGGACAACTCCAACGTTGCGAAACTGACGCCGCTCGACGCCTCCGGCATGCTCGCCGGCACGCCGATCACGGCCACGGCGAAGAACGGGAAGATCGAGGCGACGATCGACCAGTCGAGCACACGCGCGCTCTGGTACGCCGTGGAGCTGAGCTACGATCCGTCGCTCGGCGTGGATGCGGCGGCTTCGGGCGCGGCGGCGCTGGTCGCGCGGCCGAACGTTGTGGCCGACCGCAGCTATATCGACTACGCGCTCCCGGCCGCGACCGCCGATCTGCGCGTGGAGGCGTTCGATGCGCTCGGCCGCCTGGTGCGCGTCCTGCACACGGGTGCGGTCGAGGCGGGGCACGGGACGCTGCGCTTCGACGCCGAGGGCCTCGCGGCGGGCGCGTACATCGTGCGCATGCGCGACGGTGCCGGCCTGAAC
>CAZJYH010000103.1:0-10872 GCA_964549365.1 uncultured Alphaproteobacteria bacterium | reverse complement strand
GAAGTCCGTTCCACCGTTCGTCCAGACCGTCGTCATCCTCCGGGTCAGGCAGACCCGGCAGTATCACGTCGGTGATGGTCTGCTGCCTGTAGAGCGCGCTCAGGATCGCGAGCTCGTCGGCGCGGTAGAAGAACATCCCGTACGGCGGCGACTGACGGCCGGCCTCGATCTCGGTGTCCAACATGTAGCTGGCCTTCCCGTAGATGTCCGGGCGCGTGGCGAACGCGGGCCCGCTCGGCATCAGAGGCGTCCGAGGCTTCACCTGCAGGCGTGCCAGATGCACCGCCGGCGCCGTGAGCGACGAACGATACGGCTCCCCGCCGTTCACGTGCTGCGTGTCGACGGACTTCGCCGCGATGTATGTCAGATGCGATGTCTCCGGCAGCGTCGGCTCGATCTCGCCGTACGGGCTCCCCTCCGCGGCCCAGTTGACGTAGGCCCGATACCCGGGATGGAAATTGACCCAGACCGCCCCCGGCGCGGATTCCAACGAGGCGATCGAGTTCGATGCATCGTACACCAGCACCTTCGTCTGCGTTCCCCGCTCGGTGATGCTCAGCGCCTCGAACGGAACGATCGTCCCATCGGCCCGCTTGATGCGGACCAGCCCCTTGTAGAAATCGACCCATGTCACGCCCGGGAACTGCGCCGAGTATGCCGGCAGCGGCGTCGGGATCTTCACCTCGTAGACGCCGTCGAGATCGGCCGTGGTCACCTTCGTGACGGTGCAGGCGCCCGAGGTCAGCCCGCCCACGAAGACCTGCTTCGGCTTGCCGTCGACGATGCGCTCCTCGAACGAGGATGCCTGATTGAACGGCATCTGCGTGAAGTCCGCCAGCGAGATCCGATGGGCCGCAAGCCGTCTCCAGCCCGCCATGTAGCCGCTCACTTCGTCCACGCCGAGCACGTTCTCCACCGCCAGGAACAGGTCATCCGTCTTGGGCGAGATCCAGATGTCCGGCAGCGGCTCGCCGTCGGTTCCGATTTCCTGGATCCGCTTCACCGTGAAGACCGCGCTGTTGTCGGCCCCCTCGATCTGCACCTGGACGATCTCGAACTTGTTGCCGGGCGTCACGAAGTGGCTGCCGACGAACTTCGGAAGATCGGCCGAGGCGATCGTGGGCGCGATCGACTCCGGCGTCTCCTTGCTCGTATCGTCATACGATGTGGTGTGTACGTCCACGGTGTTCGCCATGAACGTGGAGGTGGTCACGCTCGCGATCTTCCCGCGCACCCGCTTCGGGCCTGTCGGACGGAAGTAGAGGTCCACCGCGTTGGCGCGACGGTAGGCCTCCTCGTGCGTGTTGTTCCAGTTGAACGTGACGCGCGTCTTGCGCCAGAACGCCGGGTCTCGCTCCGACAACGAGATGAACACCGGCGGGTCCTCGTCGAGGATGTACTGCGATGTCAGATTTGCCGGGGGCTGCAGCGTGTTCCGCTTGGGGAACGTGTTCGTCACCGTCGGGCCGGTGCTGAACGTCGACGGCCGTCCGAACCAGTTGATGCCGTAGATGCCGTAGATGTGCTTCCCCGCGTTCTCAGGCCGGTTCTCCACCATGTGCGTGAAGATCGGCTGTCTCGTGCCGTCCGCATTCCTCGCCTCCGGTATCGGCGCGATCTCCGGATAGCCGGCATGGTCGCGATACGCCTTGATGTTCCCGCTCACGTACTCCGGCTCGTCGTTGCTCGGATCGGGGAACGTCCAGGTGGTCACCTCCGAACCCGGCACACCGGTCACCGCTCCGTACTTGATGCCGAAGAGCACCGGGCGCGTGTTGGTGCCGCGGCTGAACCGTGCCCCCGTGCCGAAGAAGGAGCCGACGGCCAGATCGAAATCGAGATCCTTCTTGTACAACCGGATGAACCGCGTTCCCTCATAGAAGGTGTACCCCTGCGCGTCGGTGAATCCGGGCTCGAGACCGTATGCAACGGACTCGATCTCCGGAACCACCGTCGGCCGTTCATCCTGGCGGCCGGTCGGCAGCGTCAGGAAGCGATGAACCGACGGCGCCTCACTCGCCTGCGGATCGGCGGCCGCCTCGTATTCGGCAAAGTAGATATAGCGTTGATCGGAAGGATCGCCCGCAAGCGGCACCCGCCAGTCGATCGTCCCCAACCCCAGCATGCGCGCGATGTGATAGTCCTGCGCCGCCATCAGCAACAGATGGAGCAGGCTCATGTTGATCACCGTCTTCAACTCCGGATCCACCGCCGCCTGATCAACCCAGGCCTCCATGTTGTCGCGACTCTTGCTCGCATCGAGATACCGCAGCAGGCTTTCGCGCAGCGATTGCGAGGCGGGGCGGCCGTAGGTCGATCCGGGCACCCAGCGATCCTCGTAGCACTGCACGTTCACGCGCCCAACCCCGGCGCCGGCCGCCGTCTCGTACTTCGGCCAGAGATTGTCGATCGGGTAGTGCGTCGGGTCCTCAAGCCGACCCAGCACCGTGTTCGTGTCGGTCTCCAGGCCGAAGGCCCCCACCTTCTTCCAGAGGTATCGCCGCCGCGAGCCGACGTAGAAGTCATCGTACGTCTCCACGCGGATCTTCTGCGGCTTCCCGCCGATCGTCTTCACCAGCACATAGTCCACGTTTTCGCTCTCGATGCGATAGGAGTTGATCGCGCTGGCGATCTCCTTCCGGCAGGTCAGGAACTCCGGATCATCCACCTCGGGATCGTCGTTCCGGGAGATCGCCTCGAAGCGAACCGTCGCGTTCGGCGCGGCGCCGTTCTGCAGCGTGACCTCGCAGGCGAAGATCAGCTTCGGCGCCGTGGAGATGTGGTACAACCCGCCGTACGCGTTGATCACCCCCTGCACGTGCGCCACGCTCGGCACCGGAGGAAGCGGCAGCGAGCCCGCCGGGTAGGAGTTCGCGTCGAGCGCCACCGTGACGGTGGTGGTCAGGTCGGGGAATCGTGGATCGACGACCACGTTCTCGTACACCCACTCGATGCCCAACGAGTCGTCGCCGGCGAATCGCGTGGGAGCGACGCCGAGCAGGTCGATCTCCGCAACGAAGCGATCGTTGAGGCGATAGGGCGCCCGGTAGATCTTCACGAAGTCGTCCTTCTTGTTGAAGGCGTTGGTGCCGTAGTACGCGGAGCCCGGCCGGGCAAGGTTCCCCTTCGGCAGATGATCCCCCAGCTCGTTCAGCAGCGCCCAGCGCAGGTGCACGCCCGCGGCGCTTCCGTCCGCACCGGTTGATCCGGCCGCCTGCACGTAGAGGGCCGGGGATTGCAGCACCACCGGGCCGAGATTCTCATCGCCGCAGACGTTGCGCCCGGCGATCATCAACGCGCTTCTGAGATCCACCACGGCCGCGCGAAGCGGCTCGATGGCGCTCTCCAGGGCCGTGCTCACCGCTCCCTCCGGCGCCTGGCATCCCAGGCAGTAGAGCACGAAGAAGTCCATCACGATCCGCAGCTTCTCGCAGAGCGTGTCGGCGCAGGGGTCCGCAACGATCGGCAACCCGGCCGGCATGCCGAGCGCGACGGCCCGCGCATGGAGATCGTTCACCGAGATCGCCAGAGCGCTTCCCGGGCTCTCGATCATGCTCACGATGGCCGCGTACGTCTGCCGATCCTCGGCCGACAACCCGCCCACCCACACGCACGTGCGGCAGATACAGAGCAGCTGCTCGATCCACCCCCGTCGATACTCCGCCATCTCGGTCACCGGGCGCGGCAGCTCGGTGCCGATGCTCCAGGAGTAGATCTCCCCCTGTCGGCGCAGGATCGCATCGAACAGGTCCACCGCCGCGCGATGCCGAATCGACAGCTCATCGTAGCGCGCGTAGGCGGTTCCCACCAACGCGGTAACGAAGAGCAGACGGCCGCAGAAGTTCGCGTTGGTCGGATACGCCGTCGGCGCAAGGCCAAGCTGCCGCTGGATGCCGGGGATCGACGGCGCGAACTGCGCCAGCGCCACGCCGATCGCGATGATCGGCGCTGCCGCCGCGTTGGGCGTCGTCTCACAGATCGTCCGATAGGCATCCGTCAATCGCACCAGGCGATCGCACGGATCGGCCTTCTGCGAACAGATCGGAATGCCGGCGGCCGTCATCTCGCCGACGAACGTGTTGTAGGCCGACGAGAAATCGGCGAGGAGATTCCTCAACGCCGTCTCCAACCCGGCCGACCAGACCGCATACGGAGAGCAGTACCAGTCGAACGCCTGCACCAGGCGCACGATGGTCCAGCAGGTGGTGCCGAACACATCCGCCGCGAACGGGCTCGGCGTCGGCGCAACGTTGAACACCGCCGTCGACACGTTCACGATGCGCGTCGTGAAGAGCGCGTCGAACCGATCGCGGAGATCCTGCGTGAGCTCATGACGGCGCAGGCAGACGTTGGAGAGGCACGCGAGCATATCACTCCACCGCGCGCAGATGTCCTCGCACGGCGCCGGCCCCGCCGCCGCGAACGCGTTGCGCAGCGTCTCGTAGATCCCATGCAGCCACTCGTAGGAATCATCATATGCCGCCAGCGCTGCCTCGTTGCCGGTACAGCACAGGCACTTGTCGAGCACGTTTCCGAACGCGTGCACGAGGAACTCGCAGCAGGTGTACGAGGTCGGCAGCGGCGCGTACATCAACGGTGCGCCACCCCCCGGCAACGACGCCTCGAAGCAGAGCAGTTCCTCGATCTGCGCGGCCAGCGCCGGATGGTCGGCCGCGATCCTCGGGCGCATGGCGCACATCCGACAGAGGCATTCCAGCAGATCGAGCCACTTCGCGCAGGAGGCGCAGCGTTCGCCGTCGCACGGGCGCGGATAGTCCAGCTCGATCGGCGCCAGCGCCGACACCTTCAGCCGCAGCAGGTCGTAGAAGCAATCCACCTTGCGGCGCAGTAATGCCGGCAACGATCGGAAGTTGCCGTACGCCGCAAGCAGCACCCGGATGGCGCGCTGCATGCGTGCGCAGAAGCCGACACCCTCCTGCGCGATGCCGTCCGGCAGCGCGCCGACCGCGAGAAGAATCGATCCGATCTCCCCCTCGAAGCAGGTCAAGGCGGCCACCAGCTCGTCGTACTCGGGCCTCGCGTACAACGGATCGCCGGCGAACCGCTGCGGGCAGCATAGGAACTGCTGCAGGCGCGGAAGCAGCATGATCTTCTCGCACGGAATCGGGATGTCGGCGCACGCGGGAACCGGAACCTCCTCGTCGCCGCAGCACTCGTCGCCGAGCAGCGTTGCCCCCACGGCCGTCACGCTCCCCACCGCGCAGAACGCCATGTTGAACGTCGGGCTGTTGGTGACCTCCGCGCGAATGCAGTGGCGTCCCGCCGCTACCGACAGCGTGACGTCCAGCGACTCCGCCGTCGCCATATGCTGCGAGCCGGCCTGATGCAGCAGCGTGTTGTCCAGATAGATGTTCGCGGTGTCGTCGGCCAGGTACGTCATCTGCACGCGCACCGTTCCGGTCGTGCACACACAGAAGCAGCGCACGAACGTCGTCTGCCCCTCCACATCGTCCGCGGCCGTATCGTGCGGCGATATCCAGTCGCTCCCGGAGATCGGCGTGCCGATCGAATGCGTCCCGGTCACCACGTTCGCCGGCCGTTCCGTCGAGAGAACCAGACCGTCGATGCGCGTCACCATCCAGCCCGCCGTTCCGGTCACGAGCGTCAACTGTCCGGTGGTGCACGATGGATCGCACGAGACGAGATCCCGGAATTCGGCCACCATGGTGAGTTGGCTCGCGAGCAGTCCCTCGCGCAGCGAGGGGCTCACGCTCCCACCGCAGCATGCGCAATGCTCGATCAGCCAGTCGAGCAGCGCGTGGATCTCATGGCAGAACCTGTCGGCGTCGGTGTCGAACTGTCCGGCGGCCGGGCCACCGAAGACGATGCTGTAGCCGGCGGAGCCGGCCGTCCCCATCCGCGCGACCGCCAGATCCACGGTGTTCTTCGCCGACGTATCCCCCGGATCCTCCTTCGTTCGGTCGCACATGCGCGCAAGGCAGTCCAACACCTCGATCCACTCCTCACAGAACAGGTCCGGCTCGGCGCAGATACCGGGATAGTCCGCCACCAGCGCGCCGTATGCCGCCTGCAGGGCCGCCAGCTTCTCTTCGAGCCAGAGCTTCAACACCGGATCGATCCCCCCCTCCACGCAGAGGGTGCTGAAGTACGCGAGCAGCGCATCGAGCGACTCGCAGATCTCCTGCAGCGTGAGCGAGTTGCCGGCGTACGCGCCGGTGCCTCCGGCACGCAGCCAGTTCAGCGCATCGACGATCGGCCCGAAGCTCTCGGCCACGTCGTCCAGGATCTCCCAGTTGAGCGTGTCGGAGCGCCGGCAGATCCGCTGCAGGCAATTCAGGATGTCGATCCAGGAATTGCACCATGTCGTCGGCGTGGTCACGGTGTCGCTGCAGATGTCCGGGAACTCCGCCAGCAGCGCGCTGTACGCTGCCTGCAGCGCCGCAAGCTTCGCCTCGAGTCGGAGCTTCAGGATCGGCTCCACCGGCTTGTCCGGGCACAGCCCGTTGAAGAACGTGGTGAGCTGATCGATCCTGAAGCAGAGCAGGTCGATCCCCGCCGTTCCGGGGGGCGGCTGCGGAGGACTGGGAAAGGCGATGGCGAACAGATCACCGAGCACCGTGGTGAAATCGTCGAGAAGCTCGCTCTTCAAGCCGTCGACGAACAGGTTCTTTCCGGTGCAGAGTTTCTTCAGGCAATTGAAGATCGGCATCCAGTCGCTGCAGCCGGTCATCGTAACGGTCGCCGCGCACAGATCGCCGTTGCGGGTCTTGAACCCGGCCAGCGCGGACTCGAACACCACCAGCTGCGCATCGAGCTGATTGCGGCGGATGCGGCCGCCGGGGACTACGTTGTGCGGGCAGAGCGCATCGAAGTACGCCTTCACCTTGGCCAGCAGCGCGCAGGTGTTGTCGATCCCCGTCGGCATCAGTCCCCCGATCCCCGGCAGTTTCAGGAACGTGGCAAGCGCGCGAACGCCCGCGCCGAACGTCGCCTCGATGTCGTTCCGCAACGACTGCGGGAGATTGGCGCGCTCGTTGCACAGCTTCTTCAGGCAGTCCAGCACCGTCGACCAGCGCGTGCAGAAGTTCTTCTCCGGCGGGTTGCAGAGCGTCCAGCTGTTGGCCTCGAGGATGTCGTTGAGAAACGCGCGCTTGTCGTAGAGCGTGGTGTAGAACGGCTCGAGTGTGGTGCTCCACGTCGGATTCAGCAGCGGACAACGCCGGCACCACCACGCCCAGAAGCTGACGATGTAGCGCAGCTTGTCGCAGTTGATCGAGGGGAAGCTCGGCGCCAGCTTCGCGGGCATCCCCTCCGACTGCGCGATCGGCTTCACCTGCATATACAGGTTGTCGATGTGCGTCGCGATGTTGTTGTCGTAATACGTGACCGCGTCCAGCGGCAGCACCGGTCGTTTCTGGCAGAACCGGCAGAAGCAATCCAGCAGCTCGCGCCATCGGCGGCATAGCTCGAGCACCTGGAAGTCGAGCACCGGGTGCACGGAGATCATGTAGTCCTCCATGCGATCGGCCACGGTCTCGGCGAAATCGTCGATCGTGAATTTGCGCCCCCACGACAACGTCGGGATCGAGAGCGCCGCGCCCGTCACCACGTTGAAGGAGAAGGTCTGCAGATCGAAGAAGCTGCTTCCGGCCGGCGTGAAGCCGAGCGAAAGCTCATCGCCGATGCGCTGCAGGCGCGTCGTGTAATCCTGGAACGTCTGGTTGAGATAGGTGACCTCCAGACGGGTGTTGAAGTCCACCAGCTGTGCCTGTCCGAGGCAGAGCCACCGGCTGAAGGCACTCCAGTCGTAGCGATTACGACAGAGCCACTCGGGATCGTAGCAGACCGGATATTCGCGGTAGCGAACGCGATAGTCGAGGATGAACGTGGCGGCCGGGCCGATCGGCGGCGCCACGTTCACCGACTGCGAGAACACCTGCTCCGATGGGGAGGGAAGAACGGTGAACGTGCTGGAGTTGGCGCCGCTGACCGGCATCCCCATGTTGTTGCCGGAGATGGAGATCGAGACCGGAAAGGGGAAGGGGCCGAGCGCGGGGTCAACCTCCTTTCCCCCGATGTTCTCGGTGAGCGTCACCGATACGCCCTGCATCAGCGACATCTGGATGTGGTTGCTCTCACCGGCGGAGCTGAAATCGAACGCAAAGCTCGTGCCGACGTCCGCCCCGGTGTAGGTGATTTTCTCGAGCGTCAAAAGCGCTATCTGTAGCTGGCTCATTGTTGTGCTTCGTTATGATGTGCGTGGAGAATAGTGCGTGGTGTTGCCGACGGAATCGGTGGCTCGACCGCAGGAGCCGCCCTCCCGCCCACGGTACGGCCGGGGCGTAATGCCCCGACCGTACCGGCCTCGGCGCTGCCGGGAAATCGCGCCCGACCTACGGGATCGTGATCGTTGCGTCCACCGGGAGCACATCAGCCGGCTCCCAAACAGGATCCCCTCCGGGGGTCGTCCCCTCCACAACGGTTGTGGCCGCCGCATAGGATTCACCGTTGAACAACCGGTATGTGAAGGTGACCGTTATCGACGTTCCGCTCGCGATCGACGCGCCGCTGTTGGTGATGAAGGCCCTGGAGGCATCCTTCGAAAGGATGACCGTCGGATCGGTTCCCAGCCCGCTCACCGTCAGCCCCGCGGCCAGTTCCGCGGGCGGCAGCTTCGGGTCGTTGAACGGTTCGGGGCTGCGGAGCAGGATGCCGAGCACCGTCCCCGCTCCCTCGGCAACGATCAGATTGAACTCCACCGTGTCGGGCTCCGACATCGCGCCGAGCTTCAGCGCGCCCTCCACCAGCCGATCGAACGGATGCGCGAACTGCGCGGTCACCGCATCGTAGCGATCGGCAACCTCCTGCGGCGATCCCGGCCGCGTCCCGGCCAGCAGCCCGCGCGCAACGCTTGCGTCGTTCGCCGCCGTCGTCACCGTGTAGATCGCCTTCTTCGTTCCCCCGGCGCCGTCGAGGAGATAGCTCTGGATATGCGTCGCGAAATCGGGGTAGCGCGACGTCTGGAACACGAACTTGTGCACCTCACGATTCCACTCCGCCTGCCCCGCCTCCATCACCTGGTGCACCGCGTTGAACACGGCGGTGTACAGCCGGCGCGGCTTCAACGTGGTGCCGAGCGGCGCGGCCGTGTGCCGTGCCGGGGGCGTACCGGTCACCTCCAGCGGGTCGAACTGCAGGCACGGGCCGGCATTCTTCACCATGTACTTGAAGATCCGCTGGTCCGGCGTTTCAATCGGCGCCGTGTCCTGCCACCAGTTCGGCTCGATCCGGATATCGGACGACTCCTTCGCCAGCGATGTGTCGCGAATCACCAGGCCGATGCCCGACCGCACCGACGGCATGTTCTTGTAGGCCGCCCACTCCCCGTACATCACCCCCACGTAGTCTCGCTTGTAGAAGAGCGCGAGATGGGCGTTGACGTAGTAGAGCGGCTTGGCGCCGATGATGTTCCCGTCGGCGTTCGGATAACTCCGCGCGTAATCGATGTACTGCTTCAGGTTCGCGTACTGATACTCGGCGTCACGGTCGGCATCGCGAAGCTTCTTGTACGTACAGCTGAGCTTCGGATCGCTTCCGTCCTCGATCGCGTGAAAGTGCCCGATCGGCCCCAGCGTCTTGAACCCGAACGTGTAGAAGTTCCGGTACGTGCGGTTCGCGTCATCACCGATCCGCTCGGCCGTCTCGATCTGCACGGCGTAGTACGTGTTCGGTCGCCATACCGGCTGCACCATCTTCGACAGCGCGAACGCGATCGAACGGTTCGTGTCGACCACCACCGTCTCGTCGGGCAGGTTCAGATTGTACTCGTTGTCCTCCCGGCTCAGCCAGCACGCCTGGTGGATCAGTGTCTCACACGACGGCTGCAGACAGCCGCCGAGCGGACGTATCACGATGCGGTCGATGGGCTTCGTGTCGTCGTCGTAGGCCACCGCGCCGGCAAGCGCGGCGGCCGCGAGCTTCTGTTTCTTGCGCAGCGGGTCGTACGCGCCGTCTCCCGGACCCGGGCAGTACCTCCCCCTGGCACCGGACAGGCCGCTTTCGAGCGAGGTCAAAAGCGCGTCGTGTCCATCGAAGAACGATTCGGCCGCCGAGGCATCGGCATAGCTGAGCGTCCTGGTAGCGAAGTAGTTCGCGATCACCCGCACCTTCGCGCAGCGCGTTGCGATGCTCCGCCCGGCAATCGCTTCAAGGCCGAGGCTCTCGCTCCAGTGGATCGCGTGGTTGGCGATCTCCACCAGGTGGGCGTGCAGCTTGTCGGCGATCGACTTGTTCGCCGCACCGCTGAAGACCGAGGCGGGGAGATATCGCTTGTACTCGCAGACCGTGGCGAGACAGTAGAGCTTCGTCAGAAGATCGTCGCACGCGGTCTGACACCCGGCCGTGGGAACGGTGCTCCCCGCGCCGTAGCCGTTCACATGCACCTGAAGCGCATCCAGGAACGTGTTCAACCGCGACTCCAGATGCAGCGAGATGCGCGAGGTGGCGCCGTAGGCGAGCACGAGCAGGCGCGTAAGCGTCGCCACGACGGCACAGAAGTCGGCGTCGGGCCAGCCGTGCGGCACCGACTGCAGGCCCATCGCTTCGGCCAGTTCGTCGATCAACGCCGCGTTGGCGCGCAGCAGCGTGATGATGTCCGAGATCGGCGACGTGTTGTAGTTCGTCGGCGGCGTGTTGCAGAGCTTCCGATAGTTCTCCACAACGGCCCGCTGCCGCGCGCTGTGCCGCTTGTGCGGCGATTCACAGAGCCCGATCCGCTCGTCGTCATGCAGCGCGCTCAACGCCGTCTTGAGCTTCGCATACTTCGTTGCGAGCGTTGCAAGCTGGCCGTTGGTGAGCCTGAGGAGCACCGCCGGATTCACGCCCGCGCCC
>CAZJYH010000102.1:2678-10879 GCA_964549365.1 uncultured Alphaproteobacteria bacterium | reverse complement strand
GGCGCTCGCTCGGGTGCCGCAGGCGCATTGCACGCAGCGTCTCGCGGATCGCGGTGGGATGGTTGGCGAAGTCGTCGTAGACCTTTACACCACCGTATTCCCCTTTCAGTTCCAGGCGCCGCCGTGTGTTGCGGAAGGTTCCGAACGCGGCGTCGATCTCCGCATAGCTCAGGCCCAGCCATCGGGCGATCACCGCCACACCGAGCGCGTTGCGCACGTTGAACTCTCCCAGCAGCGTGCACGTGATGCGGGCCTCGACGATACCATCGTGCACGACGTCGAAGCTCGATGAGCTGCCGTCGTATGCGATGTTCTCCGCGCGCCACGTGCATGAGGCGCCGAGGCCGAAGGTGGCAACCGGGGTGAGCGCGGCGCTCGTTGCGGCGCGCACCGCCTCGTCGTCGCCGTTGGCGACGATAAGGCCGTTGCGCGGCACGATGTTCACCAGTCGGCGGAAGGCGAGCACTATCTCATCGAGCGACGAGAATATGTCCGCGTGGTCGAACTCGATGTTGTTCACCAGCAACGCGGTCGGCAGATAGTGAACGAACTTCGAACGTTTGTCGAAGAAGGCGGTGTCGTACTCGTCGCCTTCGAGCACGACCAGGTCGCTGTCGCCGCGGTACTGCCAGCCGGCGTCGAAGTTGCCGGGGACGCCGCCGATCATGAAGCTCGGGGAGCGGCCGGCGTTCTCGAGCGTCCACGCCATCAGTGACGACGTGGTGGTTTTTCCGTGCGTGCCCGCCATGACGATCGAGCGGCGGCCCTGGATCAACTCGGACTTCAGAAGTTCCGGCAGCGACGTATAGCGAAGGCGGGCGTCGAGCGCGGCCTCCACCTCGGAGTTGCCGCGCGACATCCGGTTGCCGACCACCACCAGATCGGGAGCCGGGGCCAAATTCTGCGGAGAGAACCCGTTCATGATCGCGACGCCGGCGCCGGCCAGCAGGTCGCTCATGGGTGGGTACACGTTTTCGTCGCTGCCGGTGACGGTGTGGCCGATGGCGCGCATCATCAGCGCAAGGTTGCCCATGGCCGTTCCGCAGATGCCGATGAAGTGGATGTGCATGGGTACGAGTGTCGATCGCGAAGGGAGAGGGAACGGACGATTGCCGTTGTCGGGTGGCGAAGATAGGGATCGCGGGCGGATCGTGCGGCGAGCCGGGTGCACCGAACGCGATGCACGATGACGCGATGCAGCGATCGCGATGCCCGTTGACGCATCGATGGGCCGCGCCATCGGCCGAACCTTCGTAGCTTCAGGGCATGACCGAGGTGCGCTCGATGTCCCCCGATGCCGTTCGCGATGCGTTTGCCCACTGTGAGGCGATCACACGCGGGCACTACGAGAACTTTCCGGTGGGCTCGGCCCTGATCCCGCGCGCCGTGCGGCCGTACTTTCACGCGATCTACGCCTACAGCCGCGGCGCCGACGATATAGCGGACGAAGGGACGCTTACGGCCGCCGAGCGAATCGGCCGGCTCGACGAGTGGGAGCGGATGCTGGAGGCGGCCTATCGCGGCGAGGCCGATCACCCGGTGTTCATCGCGTTGGCCGTTACGGTGCGTGACCGCGCGGTGCCGATCGAGCCGCTGCGCGATCTGCTCGCGGCGTTTCGGCTGGATTCGCTCAATGAGGGGTACGGGACGCTCGAGGATCTGCTTCGGTACTGCCGTTGTTCGGCCAATCCGGTGGGCCGGCTGGTGCTGGCGCTGTTCGGGCTGTTGAACGACGAGCGCGCCGCTCTTTCGGACAGGATCTGTACGGGGTTACAGCTTGCGAACTTCTGGCAGGATCCGTCCGTGGATCTTCCGCGTGGCCGGATCAACTTTCCCCGTGAGTTTCTGCGGCGCTACGGTGTCACCCACGAGGAGTTGGTATCGGGAGTCGAATCGGTTCGATTCCGTTCGATGACGGCGGCGCTGGTGGACATCGCGTGGGAGGAGTTCCGGGCCGGACGCCGGCTGTTGCGGATGATCCCGCATCGGCGTCTGCGATGGGAGTTGCGGTTCGTGGTGGCGGGGGGAGAGCGGGTGCTGCGGAAAATCCAGGCGTTGAACTACAACGTACTGGGTGCACGTCCCTCCCTGAGCGCTCGCGACGCGGTGGGGGTCCTCGCGCGCGCGGTGAGCATCTGAAGCCCATCCGCGCGAGCGTTCCCCTTGTACGGGAGAGGAAATTTTGCTTATATCCACCCCCGATGTGTCATTCGATCCGACTCGATGCTCGATGCCGAACCTGGTAGTATCAGATACCGAAAACGCCGCGCTGCAATTGCAGCAGTCGAAGACCAACTTCTACTACTCGTTTTCGTTGCTTCCGCGCGACGAGCGTGAGGCGATGCATTCGGTGTATGCGTTCTGCCGATACGCCGACGATTTGATCGACGAGGAAGAGGCCGGCACGGAGATCATCGAGCCCTCGCAGCGGACGTTGCGGAAGCGCGAGCGCCTGAACAGGCTGCGTGCCGAGGTGGAGCGTTGTTATCGGGGCGAGTCGCGCCATCCGATCCTGCTGCCGCTTTCGACGGTGGTGCGCCGATTCCAGATTCCCAAGCAGTACTTCCTGACGCTGCTGGACGGCATGGAAATGGATCTGGTGCGCAATCGGTATGCGACGTTCGAGGAACTGCGGGAGTACTGCTACAGCGTCGCCTCGGTGGTGGGTCTGATCTGCATCGAGATCTTCGGCTACCAGTACGAGGAGACGAAAGAGTACGCGGTGAATCTGGGGATTGCGCTGCAGTTGACGAACATCCTGCGCGATGTGAAGGCCGATGCGCAGCGCGGCCGCATCTATCTGCCGCAGGAGGATCTGCGCGCCTTCGGCTACAGTGATGAGGAGCTGCTGTCGAATCGGTACAATCTTCCGTTCATCGAGTTGATGCGCTTCGAGACACGCCGCGCCAGAGAGTTCTACGGCAAGGCGCGCGCCGCACTGCGTCCGGACGAGCGGAAGACGATGTTTGCCGCGGAGATCATGGATGCGATCTATTACCGCATGTTGGAGAAGATCGAGCTGAACGAGTTCAACGTGTACGGCAAGAAGAAGATCACGGTGAGCGCCCCGCACAAGATCTGGATCGCCGTGAAGTTGTGGCTGGTGACGCGCGTGCTCACCAACCGGAAAACCCCCGCGCTGTAGGCTGCCGCCGTCTGCGGCGTTGTTGCTCCCAGGCGTGCCCATTTACTCGACGAGGCCGAGACCATGACTTTGAACACCCTACGCCTTGCCTCATTGCTTGCGCCGTTGGCGCTGGCCATCGTTGCGTGCTCCGGAACGGGTCCCGATGTGGTGGATCCTGGAACCAGTCAACGGGCGCAGGTGTCGTTGCTCGCGGTGGACGCCGGCGGAGCGGCCGCGTTGCTGCGGCACGACGAGCTCGGCGATTCGCTCGGGGCGGAGTTGTACTCCGCGGCCAACGGGGCGCCGATCGGCAAGAAGATCGATGCGGTCTACGAGAACGGCAACCGGCTCTTCCTGCATCATCGGGATGATGGAAGCATTACCGTGCTGGATCTCACCGGCAAGCGCCTCGGCGGCATTGCGGGCTTCCCGACCAAGGGGGACGGCGCGATGTGCTCGATGGCGTTCAGCAATCAATCGCAGGCGTGGGTGGCGTGCTACGGGGCACGCGATCTGTTCCAGGTGGACGCGATCAACTTCGTGATCGCCGATACGATCCCGATGCCGGGTGTGGTCACGAACGTCGGGACCGCCGGGATCAACGTGTTCATCGGCATTGAGGAGGCCGACGGCAGCGGAAGCGTGGTGGTGATCCACAGCAACGACGGCGGCGCGTTCGCGATTCAGAAGACGCTCAGGGTGAACGCCCCGGTGATCTACTCGACGCTCGCTCCCAGCGGGCGGGACTTCGTTCTGCTGACCGCGGGCAATCAGGCGGGCGCGAAGCCGCGTCTGTACAACGTCGATGTCGAATCGCTCGATATCATCTATGATGCCGAACTCGAAGCCGAGCCGCTGGTGTCCTACATCGGCAAGGAGCCGAACTATGCGGGCTATTCGAACCAGGGCCTGCTGTATCTCGCGCTGCCGGCCTATGTGGCGCAGATCGGCTACAACGGATCGGTGCAGGAATGGTTCACCGGACCGTTCTCGGTGATCGCCGTCGACCGTGACTCCGTTCTGCTCTACGAATGCGAGCCGGGTTCGTCGGTGGTCAAGCGCATGGACGTCGATGGGAATCTCCTTCCGGATTTCACCGTCCCCGGCGTCGTGAACTCCATCTTCTTCCTCGGGACCAATCGCGATCGGTAGCCGACCGTGCCCATCCCTTCCTGACTCCGACCGGTCGCGTGTCAAACCGAGCACGTGTCCCTCGGAGTCTTTCCGTTACACCGGGTCTGCCGGCGCTCCATTCTCCATCGATATCGCTCCTCATGACCCCATCACAGCAGGGATCGTCCATACGTCCGCTGATCTGGTTCGCGGTGCTTGTGGCCGGAGCGTTCGCGCTCTACGTGTCCGGGCTCAACATCTGGTACTACGGCGACGATTTCCAATACCTGTACGATGATCCGGCCGCGCGCATCCTTTGGTTCTTCGCGCACAAGAACCTCTACCACGGATTCTACCGGCCCGTCAACTCGGCCGTGATCGCGGTGGTGCAGGTGCTGTTCGGCAGGGAGACCTGGGCGATCCACGTTGTGAACATCGTGGTGCATGGCGCGCTGGCGTGGCTGGTGTATCGCTTCATGACACGTGCGCGTTTCGTCCCGGCGGCGGCGATTGCCGGATCGCTGTTCATGCTGCTGTCGCAGGCGAACGGCGGCGCGGTGTTGAGCAACGACACGTTCTCACAGATCAGCGGCACCTTCTTCGGATGTCTTACGCTGTGGGCGCTCTATCGCGGCTATTATCACGACGGCGTGACGGCCTCGGCATCGGTGCGGTGGGGGAAGTATCTGCTTGCGCTGGCGATGTTCGCGATCTGTCTTGCCTCGAAGGAGACCAGCGTCTCATTCCTTCCGATGATCGGCCTCTTTCTTCTCGTGAAGAACGTAAGGGGGGGTGAATGGATGCGGGGCGCTGCTCGGACGGCACTGGAGGGTGCCCCGTTCCTGGTGTTGACGGTTGCGTACATGGGCGTGCGATCGGCGATCGGACTTTCGCAGCCGAGTGCCGGCGGCGGCACCTATGGTTTCCACGTCGGCTTCAACATCGTGAGCAACTTCGCGCAGTTCGTGGCGGCGGCGGTTGTGCCGACCTCCAGCGCCGACGTTTTCGTTGCGGTGAAGGAGCGGGCGGTCCCGATGCTCGCGATTACCGCCCTCGGAGCCCTGGCCTTCGTGGCGCTGGTGTTTGCCGGACTGCGTCGGAGCGGATGTGGCCGTCCGTTGGGAATGCTCGCCGCGTTTGCGGTGCTGGGGCTGTTCCCGGCGGTTCTGATGAACCACGTCGGCGAGCTGTATCTCTACAACGCGATGCCGTTCATCTCCGTGCTCGTCGGCGCCGCGATCGGCGCGTTGCTCGATCGCGAGCGCTCAACCGTCGGCATCCGCCGCGTGGTCGTGGCGATGCTGGTGGTGCTTGCGGGGCTGCACGTCTGGGGGATTCAATCCAAGTCCGCGCAGATGATGGTCAACGGTGATCGTGCACGCCGCCTTCTGGCGCAGTTGACGCCGATCGTCGCGCACACCGACAAGCGCCTGGTATACCTGATGAGTCCCTCGGATCCCCGCGTCGAGTACTCCGTGTTCCTGATGAACGGCTTCTCCGTGTTCAAGTGGGGGGCGCACATCGTCTGGCAGGATGCCGGGCGGCCCGGGGTGATCGTGGAGGTGGTCGACCCCGGTGTCCCGATCTCCGCCGATTCTGCCGCCGCCGCCCTGCGGCTGACTCTACGCGGCGATTCGGTGGTGGTGTTGGACGGGCAATGAGCGAAGTATCGCAGCGCGCCGATCTGCCGGCCGGACGCGGGATCGGTACATCGAGCCGTCGGCGTTGCATGCGGGCATCTCAATGTGTGAACCGGGGCCGCCGTTCGCCGGGTTCTCTGTAGTTTTCGACGATATGGGTGCACCCTTCACAATCCGCGAGCGCGTGCGCTGGATCGACTGCGATGCGGCGCAGATCATCTACTACGGCGCGTACATCCGGTTCTTCGAAATTGCCGAGACCGAGATGTACCGCTCCGCCGACCTTCCGTACGCCAGGGCATTCCGCGCGCTCAACTGCTTTCCGATCCGCGCCGCCTATCACTGTGAGTACAAACATCCGCCCACGCTCGACGACCAGATGGAGATCTCCATCTGGGTGAGCCATTGGGGGACGACTTCGTTCACGGTCTCGTTCCGCTTCGAGTTGGCCGATGTCGGCACGTTGCTTGCCGAAGGGTACTGTCGGCAGGTTGCGGTGGATCTGGAGCACAAGCAAAAGATGCCGATTCCGGACGTGCTGCGCGCTGCGCTTGCGCGGTACACGGTGATCGCTCCGAGCGATGCATCCGGCACGGTGCCCGCACCATGAGCCTCGTTTGAACGGCACCGGAATTCCTCCTAGTTTCGCGCGCTCCGCTCATCCAACGCGACCGTTGTGACGCACCCTCTCGAGCGCCGCACGCGACCATGAGCCCGTGGCGCCCGGCGTATCCCTCAGCTCTCTCTGACTATCCGATGAATCGCAAACCTCTGGCGGTGTCGCATCGCAGCGGCCGTATCGATGCACTGCACTACGGCTCCGTTGCCGTCACCGACGCGTCCGGCATGTTGCTGTACGCAGTGAACGACGCGAGCTTCCCCACCTATCTCCGTTCCTCCATCAAGATGATCCAGGCGCTGCCGGTTGTGATGAGCGGCGCCGCCGACCGGTTCGGGTTCACCGAGGCCGAGTTGGCGATCTGCTGCGCCAGCCACGTGGGGGCCGAGTATCATCTGGCCACAGTCCGCTCGATGTTGGAGAAGATCGGGCTTGCGGAGGATGCACTCGGATGCGGCGCGCACGAGCCCGACGATCGTGCCGAGCGGAAGCGGCTCTGGTGCGGCGATCATGCGCCCACGCAATTGCACAACAACTGCTCCGGCAAGCATACCGGAATGTTGGCGGTGTGCCTTGCCGAGGGCTGGCCGATCGAGGGATACCTCGAGATCGAGCATCCGCTGCAGCAATGGATTCTCGATCTGATGGCGGAGCACTCCGGCATCGCGCGCCACCAGATCGGCGTGGGGATCGACGGCTGTTCACTCCCCGCGTTCTACATGCCGATCTCCGGCGCGGCCACGGTGCTGGCGCGGTTCATGGAGCACGCGAAGGAGCCGGGCGGTCCGGCCGCCCGGATCATGCGCGCGGTGACGGCGCATCCGGAGATGATCAACGATCGCGGCGGCTTCGACACCGAACTGGTGCGGGCGCTCGGTGGGCGGGCGATCGCAAAGCGCGGCGCGATGGCCATCTTCGTCGTCGGGCTCGACACGGAGCGCTGGGGGCCGATCGGCGTGGCGGTGAAGCTGGAGGATGGCAACATGCTGCCGATGCCGGTGGTGGTGATGAAGGTGCTGGAGGATCTCGGCGTGTTTGCGCCCGGGGAACTGGCGGCGCTCGAAGGATTCCGCACCGCGCATTTGAAGAATTGGCGCGGGATCGACGTTGGCGAGATCGCGGTGGATTTTTCGCTGCGGTGATCGTGGGAAGTCGCGGTGGTAAAGTCTTTCGGTGTGCCAAGCCCGCGCGCGTCAATTATTCCGCGCTCCCTCCTGAATCCAAACGGCGATGCCGTGTGCCTGTCGGGGGCTCAGGAGGTTCGGCATCAACACGGCGTTGTGCGGCAGGCGCTCGGTTACCACCTGCCACAGCAGGCTGCCGGTGGAGTCGCCGGGATGCACCAGCCCGGGCACCGAGAACAGATGGATGTATTCCTCCAGGCTGACACCGCCGGCGCGATCGATACCGTTGTGGCATCCGCTGAATGCACAGCTCACGCTGAACAGCAGGCGTACATTACGCTCCCAACTGACATTCGAGTCCGGGAAAGTCACCTGATCCGGTTTCGTGATGCCGGTGTCGCAGCCGCACATCAGGATGCACAGCGCCAGGCAGGCCGACAGGAGTGCCGACGTGGCGCCGCGTACGACTTCCGTTCCGGTGTTCGTTCCATTCATCGTTCCATGATCTCCCGGCGGGAGCCTGCCGCCTGAGCACGAATTTTCGTGACCATCAATACCATCAATCCACCAGTTTCCTT
>CAZJYH010000102.1:0-2668 GCA_964549365.1 uncultured Alphaproteobacteria bacterium | reverse complement strand
CCTTCAACATGATGCGTGCTCGCCGCACCGTGCAAGGCAAATGCAGAGCACGTCCGTGGGCTCCGCGGTGGGTTCGGTTCAGTAGCTCTCATTTTCGTTGGGGAACGTCCCCTCGCGGATGTCGCTCGCATAGCGGCGGGCCGCGTCGCCGGCGCGTTCGGCAAACGACTCGTAGCGGCGCACGAAGCGCGGCTGGAAGTCGAGCGTAAGGCCGAGCATGTCGGTGGAGACCAGGATCTGCCCGTCGCAGTGCGGCCCGGCCCCGATGCCGAGGGTCGGGATCGTGAGGCTTTCGGTGACACGGCGCGCGAGATCGGCCGGCACCTTCTCCAGGACGATCGAGAACGCCCCGGCCTCCTCGAGAATCTTCGCATCGCTCAGTATTCGGTCCGCCTCGTTCACGGTGGTGCCGCGCGGGCGATATCCGCCGTATTGATGGATGGATTGCGGCTGCAGCCCGAGATGCCCCATCACCGGGATGCCGACGGCAGTCATGCGACGTACCGCCTCGGAATGCTCCTCACCCCCCTCGAGCTTCACCGCCCCGGCATCGGTCTCCTTCATGATTCTGCCGGCGTTGCGGAACGCTTCGTCCACGCGCACCTGATAGCTCATGAACGGCATGTCGGCCACCACCATCGCACGCCCCACTCCGCGCGTCACCGCCTTGGTATGATAGATGATCTCGTCGAGTGTAACCGGGAGCGTCGTCTGGCGCCCCTGCACCACGTTCGCCACCGAGTCGCCCACGAGAATCAGATCGATGCCGGCCTGATCGAAGATGCGCGCCATCACCGCATCGTAGGCGGTCAGCGCGGCAATGCGCGTGCCGCCGCGTTTCATCTCCTGCAGGCTGCGGGTGGTCACTCGTTTCGGTTCGCTCATGATGCGTGGGAATTAAGTGGAAGCAGGGGGTGTGGCATCCGGAACCGCCAGGGTGGCGGCATCAGGACCCTGATCGGCCACGGAATGATCGGTGGCCTCGATCAAGGCAACGCCGAACGTGCGTGCGAAGCCCTCGGCCAATGCCTGGGCCAATCGCCGGATGTCCGGCACGTTCCCGGCCAGGACGTCGGCAAGAGTGGCGGTGCGCTCGGCAAGCCGTGCCCGCAGCGCCGCGCGGCGCGCCGCGTCGTGATGTGGATAGAGGAGATCCACGATCTCCAGATGGGCATCGCCCGTCAGGAGCGAGCCATGCTGCAGCAGCACGGTGCCGTAGCGGCGCTGCGCCGAGCCGAGGAGTTTACGCCCGCGCCACGTCAGCTCGTTGAGCGCGGACGCGCTGAAACAGCTCGCCGAATCCTCCTGCGCATAGTGTTCGCGGAAGTCCGGCTGCGTGCGGCTGAACTCCAGATCGCGCGCGCCGAGCAGCTCGAGGCCGCATCGCAGCGCCTCGGTGATGCGGGCGTACGTTGCGTGGATGCCGGCACCGTTGCTCGGCATCGCCACGCCGTACGTGATCTCCTCGGCATGGAACACCGCCCGCCCGCCGGTTGGGCGCCGCACCAGATCGTAGCCGCGCTCCGAAAGCACGGCGTGGTCGATCGTATCGCTCTGGTTGTGGCCGAGCGAGACAGTGTACGGATGCCATGAATAGAATCGCAGGCGGGGGATGCCGTCGGCGTCGCACGCCGTTGCGATTGCCTCGTCGCGGCGCATGTTCTCGGCGCCGGGAAGGTTCGCGGCGATGCTGTACAGCCAGGGGTTGTTCACCGTTTCGACGTTGAGTTCACCAACATTCGGATTCCGTGACGAGCCGCGGCGCGCCGGGGCATCGTATCCGACGGGGTCCTGCACCGCTTGCCTCAGCATTGGTGCAGGCGGAGACCGCCGGCCTCGAAGAAGTGGGCGCGTCCTTCCTGAACCCGCAGATACAGCCGATCGCCGAACGCCGGATGAACGTCCGGATGGATGGCCGCCACGGCCAGGCCGTTCGCGGTCGGGAAGTAGACATAGGTAAGATTGCCGAGCGTCTCGACCACTTCCACGCGCGTCTCGAAGCCGCGCGGGTCGTTTGCGTCGGTGGGGACGAAATGTTCGGGACGGATGCCGATCGTTGCTGCCCGTCGGCATTCGCCGCCGACGGCCCCAAGCGGAATCACATGATGTGGCTCGGCATGTTCGCGGAATCGCGCGGCGCCCCCCTCCTCCTCCTCGACGATCCCCTCGAAGAAGTTCATCGCGGGCGTACCGATGAAGCCGGCCACGAATCTGTTGACCGGGGCATTGTACAATTCCATCGGCGGGGCGATCTGCTGCACCCGTCCGCGATCCATCACCACGATCTTGTCCGCCATCGTCATCGCCTCCACCTGGTCGTGCGTCACGTAGATCGACGTGGCGCCGAGTGCATGGTGCAGCTTCTGCAATTGTGCACGCGTCTGAGTGCGAAGCTTGGCGTCCAGGTTCGAAAGCGGCTCGTCGAACAGGAACACCTTCGGGTTGCGCACGATCGCACGGCCCACCGCCACTCGCTGGCGTTGTCCGCCGGAGAGCGCCTTCGGCTTGCGATCGAGCAGCGATCCCAGTTCGAGCATCTCGGCCGCGCGGGCTACACGCGTTGCGATCTCATCCTTGGGCATCTTCCGCATCTTCAATGCGAACTCCAGATTCCCGCGCACGCTCATGTGTGGGTAGAGCGCGTAGTTCTGGAACACCATCGCGACAT
>CAZJYH010000101.1:2322-11060 GCA_964549365.1 uncultured Alphaproteobacteria bacterium | reverse complement strand
GAAGCGGTGCCGGCGGTGTCTGGAGCAATCGATCCAACAACCTCCCGAAGTACACACGGTCCTGGACGGTGAACGGTCTGAACTCCTATGCGATGTGTCTGGCGGTCCTTCCCGAGAATGAGGACATGGTGGTGCTCGGCTGTTCCTGTCTTTGGGTGAGCGCGAACGGGTTCTCCACGCCGGCGACGGCGGAGTGGCTGGGCGGCTACGACGACGCCGGCCGCTACGGCTTCGACGGTGGACTGCACCCCGATGTCCACACGATCGTCCCCGCCGCCGGAAGCGCCGGCAATTTCGTCGGCTGCGACGGCGGCATCTTCACCACCCAGACGCTGAAGCCTCCGGCCATGCGCTGGGATCCGTTGACGTCCGGGTATGTGACGAGCCAGGTCTACGCCGTCGCGTTGGACGGCACCACACCCGGCAGCCCGCGCCTGCTGATCGGTCTGCAGGACAACGGCTCACATCTGGCAACGGAGGATGGACTTGTCGATTGGCGACAGATGTACGGAGGCGACGGATCGTTCTGCGCCTTCGGTGACTCCGGGCGCAGGATGTATGTGTCGTATCAGAACGGCACAACCGTACGCCTCAGGGAGGCGGAGGGGGGCACCCTGCAAGGCGCTCGAATCGATCCCGCCGGCGGCGGCAGCTATCTGTTCATCAACCCGTTCGAGCTGGACCCCAACAACGACAGCGTGATGTACATGCCGGCCGGCCGGCAACTCTGGTACAACAACAACCTGTACGACATACAGGACGACTGGCAGCTTGCGCCCGCCACCGTGAACTGGCGTGCGCTGGTGTCGGCGCCGAGCACCATCTCGGCGATCGGCATCTCCACGGCGGCTCCGGCGCGGCGTGTCTACTACGGCACGGTCGACGGGCACATCTTCTACAACGACTCACCGGACCAACCGGCTCCGAAGGAGATCACCGGAGCGAACTTCCCGCGCGGAGCGTATGTGAACTGTGTGGCGGTGGATCCGCACGACGGACGGATCGCGCTCGCCGTGTTCACCAACTACAACGTCCACAGTCTGTTCTACACGGAGGATGCCGGCGCCACATGGGTGCCGGTCGGCGGCAATCTGGAAGAGCGCCCCGACGGCACCGGCCGCGGGCCCTCCTGCCGATGGGCGGCGTTCCTGCATCGCGGCGGCACGCGCCACATCTACGTCTCGACGTCGGTGGGCCTGTACTCGACCACGACGCTCGAAGGGATGGCGACACGATGGGAGCAGGAAGGAGTCGAGACGATCGGGGCCACGCGCGTCGACATGATCCGTACCCGCGAGAGCGACGGCCTGGTGGCCGTGGCGACCTGGGGACGCGGTGCCTTCACGATGTCGGTGCCGACTTCGGATGTCGTGTTCGAGCGATCGGGAGAGGGACTGGAAATGGAGGGGATCGCTCCGAACCCCGCGCGCGCAAGCGCGGTCGTCGAGTTCCGCATACCGGAGCGGGGCACCGCGCGGCGTGTCACGCTTTCACTGTTCGATGCCGCGGGAACGATGCTGGCACGACCGATCGACGAAGCGCTTGAGCCCGGTCGGCACAGCACGCGGCTGGATTTCACGAACGGCCCGCTGGCAACGCTGCCGAGCGGATCATATTACTGCCGGCTGGCCTGGGGTGATCACGCGTTGACACGAAGGGTGATGGTGGTTCGATAACCGCGTCAGCGATCGCCGCGCGCATAGGCGCAGTCGTTACGCAACGGACACGTCGTGCAGGCGGGGTTCGTTCGCCGACAGGTCTCTCGGCCGTGCATCTTCAGCAGTTGATGCGCGTCGATCAGCCACGATACGTCGCGCGGCATCCGGTCGGCGATCGCCAGCATGGCGGCCCGATAGGTGGCGGCATAGTTTCCCTCGCGCTCCTCGGCGAATCCCAGACGCACGAGCACGCGCAGCCCGTTGGACTCCGGCGCGAGCAGCGGCTGCGCGCCCATGAACAGCAGGATCTTCTCGGCCCCGGGCTCACCGATTCCGGGAAACCGCGCAAGCGCCCGCCGAGCAGCGGCCAGCGGCAATGCAAGGGCCTCTCCCGGCTCGCCGCCGAACCGCTCCAGCGCGATCCCGGCGGCACGGCGCATCTTTTGTGTGCGCTCCGCCGCGTACACACCCCCCGAACGCAGCAACTCCGCCAGCAGATTCTCATCCGCGTCAGCGATCGCTGCGGGAGTCGTGCCGACCATCTCCCGCAATCGAAGGAAGACCCCGGCGCGCGCGGCATCATCCGTCAGATAACCGCACAGCTCCCACACTACGAATTCGAACGCCGTGCTCGGGAGTGGAGGAGCAGGATCACCGTAGTGCCCGCGCAAGGTCTCGACGATATCGTGCGGATCGGGTGCCATCGTGGTCATCAGTCGCGTGCCAGCTTCGGGTAACGATGCCGACGTTCCTCGGGAATGCCGTCGAAGGGATCGGGAGGATCGTTCAATACCACCAACGGAAACAGCTTCGTCTCGTGCCCCTCGAAGTCGCGTGCCCACTCCTTGTGATGGTACGCACAGACCGGCAGACAGATCGAACAGTAGTTGTGGCGGGCGAAGTAGGGGAAACATCGCCCGGTGTCCACCTTGTATCGCGCATTGCCGAGGTGGTCCACGCCGGCGTCGGGGCTTCGTTCGTCGGGGATGGCGTCGGCCGGGCAGAACATGCGGCAGGCGCGGCAGCGATCGCAAAATGCGGCGATGCCGGCGTCGACCGGGCTGTCGGTGTCCATGTCGAGCGACGTGATCACGCTCCCCATCCTGAACAACGGCCCGAGCCGCGGATGGATGATCGACCCATGGCGACCAAGTTCGCCGAAGCCTGCCTTCAAACCGATCGGGATATGGAGCAGGTCGCTGTCGCCGATCGGATGCTCCACCCTGCATGCATACCCGAGGCTCCGGATGTACTCCGCCAGTCGCACCACCGTCTCGCCCAGTGCGTGGTACACGCGCATGCACTCGACGGCGGATTCATGGGAGGGAACCACCTGAAACGCTCGCCACAACATCCGCATCCCCACGGCGATCGCGAAGCGTTCGACGATGACACGACCGCTGTAGACATCCTCCGGGCCGATCTCGCAGATCCCGACGATGTCCGCGCCGAATTCGGCGGCCTTCTGCTTCACGGCGCTCGCCGCTTCATCCGGCGAGGCGAAGCCATGCCGCTGCGCTGCAACCGGCCCATCGAAGCGCGGGTATTGCTCCTCGTGGATCAGCCGCAGATACTCCTGCACCTCGGGGATGTTGATGCTCCGGCCGCCGAGCCCGGCGTACCAGTCGTCCCAGGCGAACGGAGGCGGCGATGTCGCTGAGGGGTCCATGATCCTTCGGCTGAGTGATCCTTCCGGTAAGTCATCCTTCCGGTGAGTGCGATTGTTGCGCCTTACGATTCCTTCCACTGCGTCGTGGCCGGGTGGAACGTTCGCCATGCACCCCAGAACCAGTGGCGCACGGTCACCGGCTCCAGCTTCTTTCCGGCGTTCGTCCCCTCGACACATTCCCCCCGCCAGTTCCACAGCGAACCGGTGGTCGCGTCGCGGAGGCCGCGCCCGGTCGAGTCCTGACGGAACTCCATGTCGGCGCCGTCGACCTTGCGATTCCACGCATACACGCCCCACGCCGGTCTGTCGACCGCCACCACCACCGGCACCGAGCCGACGACATCGTTGATCACGACACGCTTGACGAGAGCGGACCAATCGTAGGCGCGGGATGCGTTCCCGACGTCGACGCCGGCCACCCAGCTCCCATGCGACCAACGCGACGCCTTGCCGGCATCGTCCACCTCGTAGCCGGTGGTGTCGTAGCCATCGAGACTCTTGTAGGGCGTGGCGAAATCCGGGTCCGGCTGCAGCACACGACTGTTCGGGTGCAGCGCCAGCCACGCACGCAGCGTCATGTGGGGCGCCGGCACCTCCTGCATGCGCTTTCCGGTCATCGGGCCGAGCACGGCTTCCCCGGTTGCCTGGTACCACCAGCTTCCGCTGGCGTCATCCTCGAGCATGGCGTTGTAGTGCTGTGCGCCCACCAGACGAAAGTTCAGGGAGGTCCCGTCGACGATCGGGTTGAAGACGAGGCCCGTGCGGCACATACTGCAGTACGTCACCAACACCGGCATGCCGCCGACCGTATCGCGCAGCCGATGGTGATAGGCCATGATGTTCACCGGATAGGCGGTAGCCTGGCCGCCATGTTCCACGCCCATCACCAGCCATCCCTGGGGCACCTTGTTCGCCGCGGCGTCGGCGAGCACTTTGGTGTGTACCTCGCCGAACATCACCGATGCCCGCATCTTCACGTTCATCAGGAAATTGAAGCCCAACAGGAACACGCAGAAGATGACCATCCCCATGCGGATACGGAGCTCCGGGCGGCGCAGCACTTTCACGATCTGCCCGAGCACCAGCAGCAGACCGAGGATGAGGAAATAGGGAAGGAACGTATCGAGAAAGCGCGCGAGCGCCATGTGATTCATCTCCTGGCTTCCGGGGGCCGGGCTCAGCAGATATGCATGCGCGAACGGCACCACGGTCAGGAATATCAACCCGATCACGAACATCCATCCGTAATACCGGGCAAAGGGTAACGAAGTCATCGTCGCTGTCATAGAATACCACGGCACGGGGTTCGACGTCGCGCAATCCGCCGTGCTGGATCGCGGCGCGGTTGGATAAGTTACGTACTTCGCGCATGGCGTTACCTGCCGAATGCTTTCCGGATCATTCCGTCGAGGATCAGTGTCCGCATCCCGGTCCGCGACTTCCAGCGGTCCATCATGAATCAACATCGATCTCCCCATGAGATACGTTATCTACCTCTTCATCGCGATGGTTTCGATGTCGGTTGCGCACGCACAGCAAACCGGCGGTGCGGTGCGCGGCGTCGGCACGAACGGAATGCGCGGCCTGCACGGGGCACTTGCGAAGTTCGAGCCCGAAGCCGGGCGCGTCTACCACGGCGTCGGCGGCCTCGGCGACGAGATCGCCGCCTATGACGCACTGATGGACAGCGTCACACGCCCGTACCTGGTACAGATCTTCTACGACCTGCCCGGCACCGGCCCGCAGTATGCGCAGCTTCGCACGGAGCTCGCCGCGCAGAAGACGATCGGCCGCTTCCCGGTGCTGAGCCTCGACCTGACCGACGGCGTGATCGGAGTGGACAGCCTGATGGCGACCACCTCGAACTACAATGCGGCGATCGACAGCCTCGCCAAGATCTGCAGGGAGTACGGCTCGCGGATCTTCATCCGCCCCGGCTTCGAGTTCTCCAACTCGTGGAACGGCTACCACCCGTATCTGTATCCGCGCGCATTTCAGAAGATCGTCGATCGATTCCGCGCGATGGGGGCCGCAGACTCGGCAGCGTTCATCTGGTGCTACTACCCAGGCGGGGCCGGCACGGACTTCGACTCCTCCGACGCACGCGGCGCGCGGTGGTATCCCGGCGATTCCTATGTGGACTGGTTCGGCGTGGACCTCTTCTTTGCCGAGGAGTTCGACGTCTCATTGCCGGCGGCGGACTCGGCCGGCATCACTCTGCGCGGCAAGACCGAACGCTTCCTCGACGCGGCACGCCGCCACGGCAAGCCGGTGATCGCCGCGGAAGTGTCGGCCGCGGGGGTTTCCATCTCATCCGACCTCATCGACGGCGACGACGACTGGTTCGCATGGTTCGATCCGTTCTTCAGCTTCCTGAACGCGCACCCGGAGGTCAAGGGGTTCTGCTACATGAACGCCGCCTGGAACGGAAGCTGGGGGAATGCCCGCATCGACTCCAACGCGAACATCGTGGACTTCTACAAGCTGGAGATGGAGAACACGGTGTATATCCACCTGCCGACGAAGACGACGCCCCCGCCCACGCTCGCCGCACCCCGGCTCCGACTGCCGGCCAACGGGAGCACGCTGCCGAACGGGACCGTCGGAATGGAGTGGGAAGCAAGCCCCGGCGCGACGCTGTACCACGTGCAGATCGCATCCGAGCCCGGATTCGGAACGCTCGTCGCCGACGATTCCACGGTTGCGCAGGCCGGCCGTGCGGCCACGGGCCTCGCGCCGGGAACATATTACTGGCACGTGCGCGCGCGGAACCAGGACGCGGTGAGCCCGTGGTCCGAGACGTGGGCCTTCACGGTGCAATCCGGCCTCCCCGCGCAGGTGCTCCTCGCATCGCCCGCGCCCGGCGCCCTCATCGCCGATCTGCAGACGCGCCTCGCGTGGAATCCCGCCAATCCACAGGTGGACCGCTACTGGGTCGAGGTCGCCGAGAACGCCGCGTTCAACGGCGCGACCGTCGACTCGATGGTGACCGATACGGCCACGATGCGCACCGGGTTGATCGACGGCAAGTCCTACTGGTGGCGCGTGCGCGCGCACAATCCGGTCGGCTGGGGACCGTTCAGCAGCCCGCGACTGTTCACGATTCAGCTGGAGTCGAGCGGCGTGGAAGACGCCAACCCGGCCGCATCGACCGCGCTGCTCGCACTGATCCCGAACCCGGCGCGCACCTCGGCAACGGTGCGTTTCCGGCTTGCCGCGCGCACTCGCGCAACGCTTGCCGTGTACGATGAGCTGGGCCGACCGGTGGCCGTGGTCGCCGATGCGAACTTCGAGGCCGGCGTTCACACGACGGCGATCGACGTCACGAGCCTCTCTACCGGCACCTATCTGCTCCGACTCGTTACGACCGACGGCACCCATCATCGTGTGCTCCATGTGATGCGCTGATCGGTTTTGCGCGGTGGCATGCCGTTCGGGCGCATCTCCCGAACGCATGCCACCGTTTTCATTTCGCCCCGCCCTCCGGTTCCCGATTTTTGCATGGCACCGTTCGCCGCCCACGATCTATGTTTGCGTTCTCCCCCGCCGGCTGAATACGATACAATCGACGTTGGAATCACCCGGCGCAACGTCGATGCGCACGGCCATTGACGTTGGCGTGCGCCGGTGTGCGCCCATCGTTCTTCCTCATGCACGAGGCCATGTACACGCTCGGGCTTCGTTCTTCATTTCCGATCACGCACCGCGCACGCGGCATCCGACCTCAACCTCACATTGGAGAGTCCATCGCATGAAGGTCGACAACGTTCTCTTGTGCCTGGCAGCGTTGCTCCCGGCCGCCGAGATCGCCCAGGCACAAGTCGTGCGCCGCGACCCGGCCGTGACGTATTACACCCTGAACGAGATCAACGATCCCCGCACGCTTTCGCTCGGCGAATCGGTGGTTGCCCGGGGCGCCGACGTGGAGTTGTGGAACAGCAACCCCGCAAGCATAGCCGGCACCCGGGGCCACGGCGCGGCATTCACGCATACGAGCGATCGCAGCGGCTACAAGATGCCGCTCACGACGGCCGGCATCTGGGGAACTACCTCGTTCGGCGTATTCGCGTTCCACTACGCCCGCATCGAGTACGGAACGTTCGTCCGGACATTCGGGAACGGTTCCGGCGGCGATACGATCAGCCCGTACGATCAGACGTTCGCCCTGAGCTTCGGAACCGCGCTGTTGAAGCCGTTGGAGATCGGCGTCGGCGTGAAGCTGTTCCAGGAGGTGATGCAGTTCCCCGACCCCGGAATCACGTACCCGCTGAACGCGTATGTGGATGTCGGCGCGCGATGCTCGTTCGCGGGCTTCGCGGGTGAGGGGAGGATGCGCGATACCGTACACGTGGGGCTGTCGGCGCGGAACTTCGGTGAACGCTACGCCGTGGGTGGGATTGGGCAGTCCGAACCGATCGCGGCGTTTCTCAGCGCGGGCGTCGCCTACGATGTTGCATGGGGCGGCAGGGATCGCCCGGGCTTCTGCGTTTCGGCAAGCGCGGAGTACCAGCGACTGCTGAACCCGGACAGCGTTCAGGGCACCGGACTCTATTCCTACCGAACCTTCCCCGAACGCATCGGCATCGGCGGTGAGTTCAACTACGACGACATCGTGGCGCTGCGCATCGGCTCCGACATCCCGTTCGGGCATCTGTCGGGCGGGCAGAGCCTGAAACCGTCGTTCCGGTACGGCGGCGGCATCCGGATGCCGCTGGCAAGGCTCGATATCGACGCCCCGCTGACCGTGGGATTCGACTACGGTGTGGTGACGTATCCGTCGTACGGAAGCGGCGGCACCGCGACGCCGGGCGCGACCTTGCTGAACGTTCGCCTGCTGTATCAACCGGGCTCGAAGCCGTAGCAGACTGTTCTCGAACAGTCCGACCGGTTGCGGTTGCCCAACCGGCCGCTCGAAGCGAAACGACCGCGACCGCTCAATTCGAGACGTCGATCGCGCGATCCATCGTCATCCACAGCACGCGCGCGTACCGCATGACGAGCGGGATCAGCAACGACATCAGCACGATCGCCAGACCGTGCACGTAGAGATCGGACCATTCCGGAAAGAGCAGAAACAGCACGATCACCCAGACGCCGACCACCGCCGTGCAGAGCAGACAGCCGACGAGCGTGGCGCCGGTGAAGTACCCGGGCTCACGCTGATACGCGAGATGGCACACCGAGCACTTCTTGTGCATGGACATGACGCCGTGGTAGACGCGCCCATGATGACAACGCGGACAACGAAGATGCGCGATCGCCCACAACTTCCCGTGTGTTTCCAGTTCCATGACGGCAAGATAATTCTCATGACGGACAGCCGTAGCGGGGGACGGCCGCCCGCGCAGCCCGATCGCGTGCGCGCCGAAGGCGAGACTTGCGCGACGTGACGTCGCGGGGCATATTGGCCA
>CAZJYH010000101.1:0-2312 GCA_964549365.1 uncultured Alphaproteobacteria bacterium | reverse complement strand
TCGGCGCGTTCGCTCAACGCGAACTCCTACAGTGGGGCAACCATTCGCAACCGTGCAATGACATCAACATCAGGGGGGGCACGCCGTGCCGACATGTCGACCGAGCGTGCGCAGCCGATCGCGTTTGCGCCGATCTCCGCCGGCTTCCCGTCGCCGGCCGACGACCATGTCGAAGGGGAGCTGGACCTGAACCAGCATCTGATCCGCCATCCGGCCGCAACGTTTTTCGTGCGCGCCGCCGGCGACTCGATGATCGGCGCCGGCATTCACTCCGGCGACCTTCTGGTGGTTGATCGCGCGCTCGCCGCCGCGGAGGACAATGTGGTGATCGCCGTGATCAACGGCGAGCTCACCGTCAAACGGATGCGCTCCATCGACGGCGCGCCGCACCTTGTCGCCGACAACAGCAATTATCCGCCCATCCGCATTCACGACCAGACGACCTTCGAGGTGTGGGGTGTGGTGACCTATGTGATTCATGCACTCTGAGCGCCGATGGCATCGATCTTCGCCCTGGTGGATTGCAACAACTTCTATGCCTCTTGCGAGCGTGTGTTCAACCCCGCGCTTGTGGGGAGGCCCGTTGTGGTGCTCTCCAACAACGACGGTTGCATCATCGCGCGTTCGGAGGAAGCCAAGAAGCTGGGACTGAAGATGGGGGAACCCTACTTCAAGGCAAAGGAGATGCTTGCCGCGCACGGCGTGCACGTCTTCTCGTCGAACTATCCGCTGTACGGCAACATGTCGAGTCGCGTGATGCGCACACTGGGGGAGTTCACGCCGGAGGTGGAAGTCTATTCCATCGACGAGGCGTTCCTGGATCTCTCACACCTGCAACGGCATGACCGCACCGCATACGGCCGAACGATCCGCGCGACGGTACGGCAATGGACCGGCATCCCGGTGTCGGTGGGGATCGCCCCCACCAAGACGCTTGCGAAGATCGCCAACGCGTTCACCAAACGGGCGCCGAGGGCCGACGGCGTGCTCGATCTTACCGGAAGCCGGCACATCGAGCGGGCACTGCTCCTCACGCCGATCGAACGCGTGTGGGGCGTGGGGCACCGCTGGGCCAAGCTGTTGAAGGCCAACGGCATGCACACGGCGCTGGACTTCCGCGACTACCCGTCGCAGTGGGTACAGCGGAACATGGGGGTGGTCGGCCTGCGGATGCAGCAGGAGCTGCGCGGCATACCGGCGATCAGCATGGAGTCGGCACCAAGCGCGCGCCGAGGCGTCAGCTACACACGATCGTTCAGCACCGGCATCGACGATCTCGCCGAGCTGCGCGAGGCGATCGGCCACTTCACTTCACGAGCCGCGGAGAAACTCCGCCGCCACGGGCTGGCCGCTCGCGCGATGATCGTCTTCATCGGCACCAACCGCTTTCAGGACGACACCTCGTACAACTCCTCGTTCGTGGAGCTCCCCGCGCCGACCAACGATACACCGGAACTGCTGGATCATGCCGGCCGGGTGCTGGAACGCATCCATCGCAAGGGGCGTGTGTACAAACGCGGCGGCGTCATGTTCACGGACCTCATCCCCGCCGGCGACGTGCAGACGGCGATCTTCGACGACCATGATCGCGATCGGCAGCGGCGGTTGATGTCGCTGCTCGACGGCACCAACGCACGGCTCGGAAGCGACACACTCCGCTACGCGATCGCCGGAACCAACGGCGAAGCACGCTGGCGTGGGCGCTCGGCGATGCGATCGCCGCGCTACACGACATCGTGGGACGACCTGGCGCAGGCACGAGCGGTGTAGCAAGGAGAACGGGCCGATGATGCGCCACAACGTAGCGTTGTATCGCGGCCCGATTGCTAAATTCGCGCAACTCAATCCAATCGAGCTCAACTTCATCGGGGTTCTGTATGAAACGATTTCTTCTCCCGGCCCTCGTTGCCGTCTTCTTCGCGGGCACGGCCTGCGCCACTGCTCAGGTCCGCGCGATCGCGGTCGGCCCAAAGGTGGGCCTGTACTTCGACGGCAGCCGGCCGATGGTCGGCGCGATCGCCGAGGTTCCGCTCACCCCAGTTCTCGACTTCGAGCCGGGCGTCGAGTTCCTGTTCCCCGGAAGCGGTGTTACGCAGATCGTGCCGGAATTGAACGGACGTTACTCCTTCAACGTGCAGGGAAGCGAGGTTCGTCCGTTCCTGCTGGGCGGCCTCGGCCTGGCGTTCACGTTCGTAAGCGCCGGCGGCGACACCAAGTCCGACACGGATTTCCGCCTCAACCTCGGCGGCGGCACGGTGTTCAACAGCCGCTCGCTGGTGCAGTACTGGGCAGGACTGAAGCTGTACATCCTC
>CAZJYH010000100.1:5388-11073 GCA_964549365.1 uncultured Alphaproteobacteria bacterium | reverse complement strand
AGGCTCGCCACAACGGCGTGTATGTCTGGGGCTGAACGGCGAATGTCGCCGAAATGATCATCATCACAATCAAGGTGGCGTCCCGTGGAGGACGCGCACCATCACATCCTCTTTCCGGAGAATCACATGTTGAATCTGAACTGGAATACCCTTTTCAACAGGATTGAGCTATCAACCGGGAGCAAGGGCGCCGGCAAGGCCTTCATCCTGTTCGAAGGCACGAGCACCAAGAGAGTGCGCGTGGAAAAGGTCGTCAGCGGTGTCGGTCTCGAGTTGGCGATTGAGATCAGCACCTGCCAGACCGACAACAGCGGCAGAAACACGCCGGCGGTTGTTCCGCTGGCGCAGGATACATCGTACGTCATTACCCCGCTCTCCGGGGCGAGCTGCACCACGCAGGCGAACACCCCATTTTCGGAGCCGGACCTGCTCCACATCCTGGAGCCGGGTGATGAGATGCACGCGGCCGTCTATTCATATCATTGCCATCTCGCCGACCGCGACAACGTGCACATCACAATCGTGATCGAGGATGCGTCGGGGGGCGATCCCGCGCCGACGCCCGCCGAGCAGGCACAGTCGCCGACGCAGGCGCCCCAGCCTCCGGGCAACGTCGTCAACGAGGCGGGCACCGATGGTACGCTGATCGATGGAAAGTGAGCGTTTGCATGACCCGGCCATCGACGCCGGACGACCTTCCACCCCGCCCGTGCATGAGCATGCGGGCGGGGTGTTGCGTTCCCCATCACTCCAATGATCGGCGTGCGGCCGTCGCCTTCCCCTTCGGCAGCCGTGACTCCAGGCGCCGCGCCTCCTTGCTGCGCCCCATCCGGTGCAGTACCTGAGCGTGCGAGCGGATGGAGATCTGGGTATGCGGATGTTCGATGCCGAGCGCCCGCTCCTCGATCGGCAGATACCGGGCGTACAAGGCGTCGGCGGCCTCCAATTCCCCCATGTCCTTGAGGATCGAGGCGATATGCAACTGCGTCGTCGTCGTGTCGCGGTGATCGGCGCCGAGCACGTCGGTGCGAACGTCCAACGCTTCGTGTGAGATCTCCAGCGCCTCGGCAAACTCCCCCTGCTCCTTCAGCAACGTCGCGAGGTTCACCAGATCGCGCGCATAATCCGGATGCCGATCGCCGAGCACCTGCCGTCGCTGCGCGATCGCCCGACGGTAGATCTGCTCCGCGGCCTTCAGTTCACCGCCTCGCTTGCGCAGATACCCCAGGTTCACCAGGTTCGAGGCGATCTCCGGATGCTCCGGGCCGAACAGTTGTTCGTTGATGGTGATCGCCTCCTGAACACACTCGGCGGCTTCGTTGAACAACTCTCGCGCCGCATAGGCCGCACCGAGATTGTTCAACGCGTTCGCCACGTCCGGGTGTTCGGTGCCGTGACGCTGCCGAAGCGCAGCCAGCGCCTCGGCAAAATGATGGCACGACATCGGATATTCTCGTTTGGCATAGTACAACGCGGCGAGCCCATTTGCATAGACGATCCGGTCGGTCACCTCATCGCCCCCCTCACCCTCCATGATCTCGTGATATTCCGCGTACAGCCGGCCGGCCGCATCGTAGTCGCGTGCGGCCCATGCAACCTGCGCACGCTGCTCGCAGCTCCATGCGTACTCGCGGCTCTGCCGGCCCGCGCAGCGCAGCAGAATCTCCGCGCTCCGTTCCATCGTTCTGAGGGCGCCGAGGTGGTCCCCGGTCGCCGATTGCACCGAGGCATAGTTCACCATCAACGTCGCATACGCAACGGTCTCGGGGCCGGCGTCGCCCGCGTTCCCAACGACATGTTCGAGATGTTCGAGGGCGCGCTTGAGATAGCGTTCGGCCGCACCGTGGCGCGCGATCACCCCGAAGAAGTTGCCGAGCGCGGTGAGCACCTCGGCGGCGGCCGGGTCCGCGAACGCTGCCTCCTCGGCCGACACCGCGGCGGCGTATAGTGCCTCGGGATCGTATGCAGGCGACAACGCCACCCAATACCGGGTAAGCTCGTAGCGTCGGCGCTCCTTCCACATCTCGATGAACATCCCGACGTCGCTGATCGCGGCCGCCAACTCGGGCCACGCCTCGGCCTCGGCCAGCAGCCACGGAAGCTCCTCGGCCTTGCGCTCGTCCGGCGGCCCCGCAGTGAAGTGAGCGGCCAGCCACATCCGCGCCTCGCGCCGCGAGCCGACGCTCGGCAGGTAGCGCTGCTGCACGGCATTTCGGAGATGCTCGTGAAAGAACGTCAGCAGCCCGGAACGGTTCATCAGGTGGTAATCGAGCGCCAGCAGCACGCGGGCGATCTCCTCCGGCCCGCGATCGACGATCGGCGCCAGCTCGGCGGCGCTCAGCCCACGACGCGCGGCCCAGATGGCCGTCATCACCCCCACGACAAGCTCGCGGCCATAATCCGTCTCGAACCGTGCAAGCACGCGCTGGAACAGGTCGTCGAGCCCCTGCGCCTCCAGATAGTGCGTGATCTTGCGGTTCAGCTCCTCGTGCGAACCGAACGCGCGCAGCTCCTCAAGTCGCGTCCGGAGGAACAGCGGGTTGGCGCTCGCGGGATCGGCGGAAACACGCTGCTCCTGTTCGGCGTCGAGCGCCTTGCCGTGTTCACCGAGAAACGAGCGCACGATGTTCGCCCGCTCTGCGAGCGTCAGCGGCAACACGCGCAACTCCTCCCAACTTCGGTCGCGCAGGGCATCCAGCACCGGCCCTTCCGGCGCGGTCACCATCAGCCGAACGCGGGGCGGGAAATATTGCGGCAGCCAGGCAAGATCCAGCGAGCGCGCATCCAACTGGTTGAGCGCGTCGACGGCGAGGATCATCGGCTCCTTCTGAACATAGGCAAGCCAGACGGGGAAGGCCCCCTCGATCGCCTCGGCGGTCATCGGCAGCGGGTCCGCGATGGCGTATCGCTCCTTGATCTCCCCCATGATGCGCAGCAGGAGCGCATAGTGGTCGCTCCCGGCCGCCCCCGCCCCCACATAGTGCGTCACCAGAAACGCGTTGGGGTGCCGCTCGCGGTAGCGTTGGCTCCAATGGGCCAGCAGCGCGCTCTTGCCGGCGCCGGATTCACCGGTGATCACCAACGGACCGTCGTCGGCAACAACGTGCCGCTCGAGCCGGGATATCGTCTCCTGATGCTCCACGTACGCACGCCGGCGCGTGGCGGCGAACGCCTCGTGCGAGCGGCGCTCTTCCTCCAGACGCGAGCCCGGATCGGTCCGCGGATGGTGACGATCGATCATTGCGCAGAGATCTTCCAGAACCCAGCCGCCCAGCATCTCCGGGCTCGTGAACCCCTCGCGCATCGGAAACCCGCTCGTACGGATCCGCCATTTCAATTCGGCCTGACGAGCCGCCATCTCGCTGCTCTCGGGCTCCGTGCAGGACGCGTCGGCGGCGGCATCACGCACGTAGAAGAGCGCGCGCCCGGCCATGCCGGGATTGTGCAGAACGCCCTCCACCATCTCCATCTCCACGATGCTGCGCCCGGCCTGCACCGCCTGAAGCAGCCACGGATATCGCCGCAGCACTTCCGGCTGTTTCTCGAACTCCTCGACCTCGGGAATCCATCCGTACCGCGATCCGAGGATGCCGATAAAGAAGGGGAGATGATCGTGCAGCTCGTCCAGACAGATCCCGACGATCCTTCCCTGGCGCGCCTGCTCCGCCGTGATCCCCCAGCGAAGATCAACCTCGGTGCATTGCAGCCCACGCTCACGACAGAACGCACGCACCGCCGGCAGCACGTGCTTTACCAGGTGCTCGCGCTCGGCCATCATATCGCGAAAGGTGGATGAGATGAACAGGCGACACTCGTTCTTCGTTTCGTGTGCCGTCCGAAGGCCGACGGAATTGTTGCTCCTCTTCATTGTGTGATCCCGGCAGAATGAACGATGCCGATCTGTCGACATCCGCCCCGGCGAATGCACGGCGAGGCACGGTGGTCGACGAGACCTGAAGGTTGTGATCGAACTGGGAGACGGAGGTGATGCGATCGACCATGGGAGCGGCTCATCGTCATCGATGAGTGGTCGACTGCATGGCGACAAAGGTACGGTACGGCCGCGAAAATTGTTGCGCATTCGGCAGCGCCAACGCACGGCTTGCCGACGCACGGAAATGCCGGCGCACGGGATACCGACGCACGGGGGCACAATCGCGACCGACGTTCGCTCTCGACCGGACCGATGACCGCCGGGTTGCGTGCACACGAGTTGCCGGCGCCTTCGCTCGGCTGACGTGTCGGGCATGGGGATGACCGGCCTCAATGCGGAAGCCGCATGCGTGTCCCTCGCGTGTTCCCGGCAATCGTCTGTGTGGGGGGGCATCGGCCGACAACATCACAGCGGCGGGGGTGCTGCTGCGTTCCTCATCCACGCGTGGCCTGGTCCGTTGGGGTGGGCCGGGTGCGCCATCCACGCGCTACCGTGACGGCTATCGCCGTGTTCCTCGATGTTTTGCGGCATCGTGCGCCGAAACCGAGGCGGCTGTTGCACCGTTCTCCCGAACGCCGTCGGAGCCGTTCAACGGAAGCACTCGGGCCTCATCGATCGGTGGATTTGCGATCGCGCGTAGCAGCGTGCCGATCGACGCCGCGCCGGAGCGCTGCACATTGACGAGGTAGAGCCCCGGCTCGGACTGACTGATGCTTACTATCCTGCTCATGACAGTATCGATGCGTTGAGTGTTGGGCGTTGCGTGAAAATACAACGGCCCGGCGATTATAGCCATAATGAAACGTACTCCGTACAATCCTGGAAGTACTGCGCCAGCTTCGTGAGCCGACGCAGCGAGGCTTCCGTGAGAAGATCCGCCGCAACATCCTGGTTGCAAATGTCCACGTTGATGGTGCCGACGCAGGTGTAGGTGTCCGCGTTCCAGCGGAAGACCGGGTAGCTCATGATCATCTTGATGTCGCGCGTCAGCTCGAATTTCCATCCGCTCAAGCGGGCCTGGGCAAGCGAAGGCTCACGCAAGTCCACAATCATCGCCTGTTCTCGCACAAATGCCGTTGCCGCTGCTCCCTCTCCGTGAACATATCCGAAGAATCGGATGTACCAGAAGCGCAGCGCCTTATCCCGATTCGCGTTGCGATAACCGTAGTGATAGACCTGCCGCAGACGGCCGATGTGCACGTACCGCGCAATGCGCAGGTAGGTTGTCTTCTGCATGATGTTGAAACGGAGGTCATCGGTGAGCGTGCGATGGAGCTTGTCGATCTCCGGACCGAAGACATGATCGAAGGCACCGCTTCGCAGTTCCTCGAACTTGAGAAACGGACGATAGACCTGTTTGTATTGCACGAGGAGGGTGATGAAGACGATCAGGAGGATCCCCTCAATCCGTAGCCAGATCAAGTGCCGATCGGTCAGCACGATGGGCCAATCGAACATCGTGATGCGCAGGGCAACCTGCGGCGCCTGGCTGTACGTCTTCGGGATCTCCGAAATCAACGACAGCGACAGCGATAGCAGGGTGAGAATGCCCACGATAATCAGGTGGAACTTCCTACCAAACATTGCAAACCGCGAATTGTGGTGGCTGTTGAAACCGTGATCAATATACGAACGAACGAACCGAATGCCAGCGGACTTCTGGGCGAGCGGCGAGTGGCTCAGCGGGTGGCTGGTGGCTGGACGCTGGTAGCTGGACGCTGGTAGCTGGACGCTGGTAGCTGGACGCTGGT
>CAZJYH010000100.1:0-5288 GCA_964549365.1 uncultured Alphaproteobacteria bacterium | reverse complement strand
GCTGGTAGCTGGACGCTGGTAGCTGGACGCTGGTAGCTGGACGCTGGTAGCTGGACGCTGGTAGCTGGACGCTGGTAGCTGGTAGCTGGACGCTGGTAGCTGGACGCTGGTAGCTGGACGCTGGTAGCTGGACGCTGGTGGCTGGACGCAGTGGCGAGCAGCGAGTGCTACCAACGCAGGAAGCTGTACACCTTTGGAGTATACAGCTTCATGAGGCTGGGGGCCGCCGCCCGCTCACTCTGGAACCTGGAACCTGAAACTTGGAACTTGGAACCTGGAACTTGGAACCTGGAACTTGGAACCTGGAACTTGGAACGCTCGAAATGCTTCACGCTGAACGCACAACGTTGAACGCACAACGCCGCACGCTCACCGTCCGCTGTACAGCACGCTGATGCCGTCGCGCAGATAGCTGAACGTCGTGCTCATTTCACCGGAGGTGACGAGCAGGAGGATCAACAGCGCGACGAGGGTGCCGAGGGCGTAGCCGTAGACTTTTAGGGGGCGGACATCGTAGATGACGGCGGTGCCGCGCAGGACACGATAGAGCATCCAGAGCACAACGGCCAGCATGACGGAGAAGCTGATCATGCCGGCGCGCGGTTCGCTCAGGGCACGGTACAGGATGATGCCCGGGATGATGAGGATCAACACCGGGAGCGCACCCCAGACGGCGATGATGTACGTGTCGGTGAAAAAGATCTTGTTCCGCACGAACACCGCGCACGCGCGGATCAGTCCCGCCACCGCGGCCATCAACACGAAGAAGAAGATGGTGAAGACGGTGACCGCCAGCGTGGGTCGCCAGATGATGTGGTTCAGGAACTCCTTCAACCCGTCGGAGGTGACGATCGCGCTCATCGTTGCGTCGAAACCCTCGTCCATGCGGTAGTAATAACAGAGCGACGCAACGATCACCGCGAAGGTTGCAGAGATGACCAGGCCCAGCACGGTCGTCTGCACATTGGAAAGGATGCGCTGATCGCGGATGTCGGCGTAGAAGTTGTACGGACGCAGCAGCGCGCGCGACACGTTCTCCCGGAAGCGGCGCGAGCTGTTGATCAGCAGCAGAAACACGATCGCGCATCCGATGCCGACGGCGATGAACAGGAATGTTGAAGGAGGCGAGTAATCTCCGATCAGCACATCCGGCGTCTTCTGTTCGGTGTAGAGCGCGGTGAGCATGGTGGCCCCCTGACGCAGCCCGCGCTCGAGGTCGAACACACCACAGCTGGCCAGATACTGATCCTCGTTGTTCGCGGTGAGGATCGGGCGATCGGTGCGGTAATCGTTGAACGACCAGTAGATGCCGCCGGCGATCTCGGACTCCTGCAGGATGTTGTGCAGGTCGCTGATGTACTTCGCCTGCGCTTCGATCGAGATCGGATCCTTGTAGCCGTTGTGATTGCCGAGATGCACGAACTTGCCGTAGCCCAGCATCACCAGCGGGCGCTCGCCGTTCAGTTCCTTCTTCGTCCGCCCGATCATCTCGCGCACGGAAGCCGGCTCGGCGTCGAACGCGTTGAGCCCGGCGATGTCCGCCAGCTTGCGCAGCTGCGGGTTCGCCCAGCTCGTGGCCGAGAAGTAGAACAGGCGATGATCCATCGAGTCGAGCCGCCCGCGGAGGCGACGAATTGCCGCCAGCGCCTTCTCGCTCTCACCCGGCACCTGGGCGCTCAGGCCGTACGCCGCCACCGACGTGTACCCGCTCGCCTCCTCGATGGTGTACTTCATGCGATCGAGCGACCGGCGCAGATAGTTCTCGTCGCCGTAGAGCGATGCCGGAGGCGTCCCGATCGAGATGTCGACAAACGCGAGCAGTCCGAACTGATCGCACAATTCCAACAGGTACGGATGCGGCACCCCGTCGGGGAAGCGCACCACGTTGACGCCCATGTCGCGGATGGCCTGGATGTCGCGCCGCATCAGGTCGTACGGCAGCGTTGCACCGAACTGCCGTGAGTCCTCGGCGTACACGATCCCCTTCACCGCCAGCGGCACGCCGTTGACCAGCAACTGCGTCCCCCGCCGCGAGATGCTCCGGAAGCCGATCTTCATGATCTGCTCGTCCACCACCGCCCCCTGGTACCGCACCTGCAGTACGGCCTCGTACAGATTCGGGGAGCCGGGCGCCCACAGGTTCGGCGCTGTCACCGGCACGCTCACGTCCACGTTCGCGGTACGCTTGCTCTCGAGCGTGAACGGCTGCGATGCATGCGCCACCTCGGCGGCCGGGACGGTGTCGTTGCTCGCCGGGCGACGGATCACCACGTTCATCTCGAAGTCCGCGCGGTCCGCATCGATCGTCGCGCTGCCGGCACTGTCCCCCGACCGACGGGCCACCAGGCCGCGTATCGCGGCGGAGACCACCTGGATGTTGAATCGGGCGGTGGCATTGGCGCCGTTCACCACGGTGTTGAACCGGACGTCATCCACCCACACCTTCGGCACCCCCACCAGAAAGATGTCGCGGAAGATGCCGCCGTAGGTCCGGTTGCCGAGCAACAGCTTGCGCAGCGGCACGGTCGATGTGTAGTCCAACCGATTGGTCACCTCCACTTCGATCGTGTTGTTGGCCGCGAGCTTCACCTCCTCGGGCACCGAGATCGCGAACGGCATGCCGCTCTCATGCTGCTTGACGAACTGGCCGTTGATGGTGATCGTGCTCTGGTACTGCACGCCGTAGCAGATCAGCTTCCAGCGATGCGAGGCAAGCATCGCCGGCGGCACCTTGAAGCTCCGGCGGAACAGAAGGTTGTCCGCCTCGTTGTACGAGCACGGCACCTGCACGTTCTGCCAGGAGTCGCCGCCGTCGCGCGACACCTGCCACGCGCCGTTCAGCGCGATCACCGATCGCGTCGATGCCGCGGTGATCGACGAGTACACCGATGCATCGGGCACCGGCGGCGATGTCAGGAAATCCTCCGGCTGCGCCTGCGCGCGGCCCTGCGAAATAACCATGGGAAGCGCCACCAGCCAGAGCAGAAGAAGCCGGAAAGATCTCACCAACGCTGTAGTTCGGATTGTGTCCCGTCGCGCGCGCGGCGGAACGTGAAGGAATGTTCGGGGAATGCGGGATTCGCGGCGGTAGGCCCGCGTGCGGCGCAAAACTACGAACGGAGGGGGCCAATACCAATGTCGGCACGTAACAACGCGCCCGATGCCCGCGCCTTACGCACGTGCGCCGCGCCGATGGTGCGCGCGGTATGGGCGAGCGCGGCCGAAACGCGGAGGGTCGTACGTCGTGGTCAGCACAATCGGAGCGGACTCCACCATTCTGCCGCCGCGATCGATCGTCACGGCCGCAAGCACCACCGCAACCGCCAGCGTGAGCAGGTAGCGGCGTACAACAAGAAGCGCCGGTGGGCGCGTGGAATCTGTAACGGCAACGGATATACAGGGAATCATGCCACGCTCATCGTAATCGGGGCGCAAGATACGGCCCACGCAGCGATTCTCACGTGTGCCGTACGGCGTCACTCTCAACCCGTGTCACTCTCAACCTTCGGCTCACAGGCCGCTCCGCTGCACGCGAGCATCCCGCCGGGAACGCATTCGCCCCATGGATTCCGTACGTCCGGCAATGCCGCACGCAACGCCCGCGTTCACCGAACGCCGCGCAGCACCTGCTCGGATGTGATGGCGCGCATGCACGCGTGCGTCCCGGTCGGACAGCGGTTCGCTCCGTGGATGCCGCACGGCCGGCATGCCAACCCGGCATGCTGAACAAGGCGAGCCCCCTCCCCTTTCGGACCGAACCCGAACTCCGGGACGGTGGGACCGAAGATGGCGGTGACCGGCGTACCGACACTTTCGGCGATATGCAGGGGGGCACTGTCGTTGGTGATGAGCCGCGAGGACCAGGCTATCGCCGCAACGAGGCCGGGCAACGTCAGCCGGCCCGCGAGATTGTCGCGCTCATGCAAGCCGCCGCGTCGGGCAACCTCGGCGCACAGGGGCGCCTCGCCGGCGCTGCCCAGCAGCAGCACGCGTCGGCCTTCGCCGCGAAGCCGTGCGGCGACGTCGGCGAACCCTTCAGCCCCCCAACGCTTCGTGCGCCACACCGAGCCCGGGGCGATCGCGATCGGTCGAGCCGCATCCTCCTCCCCCGCTTCATCTCCGAGCATCGCCCGTACTTCGGCCATCGCCTCGGCCCGCGGTACCAACAACGGTGCGCGAAGCGCGCGCGGCACCGTCAGCCCCACGCGTTCGATGAGGTCGGCGTTGCGGTCCGTCTCGTGGCAGGTGAGCACGTATTCAACACGGTCGGTGAGCAGCAGCGCGAAATCGCTCTGGCGAAAGCCGATCCGGCGCGGAACCCCGGCACGCCACGCGATCGCCGCCGAACGGAGCGAACGATGCGGAAGGAACGCCACCGAATACCGAGCGTCGCGCACATCGGCCAGGATGTCCCGCGTTGCGCCGGTGCGTTTCTTGTCCAGACCGTGCACGCGCTCGAGCCCCGGCAGCCCATCGAAGATCGCCGCGAACTCCGCCCGCACCAGCAGGCCGATCCGCGCCCCCGGCATGATGCCGGCAAGAGCGCGCACCATGCCCGTAGCGAGCACTGCGTCGCCGAGAAAGCCGGACTGGATCACCAGCACGCGAGGCTGCGGATCGGGCATGAGAAGCGTGTGATTGATTCGATGCTTGCACACCACGCGTCAATACGTGACGCCCGGTGTGTTCTTCCATTTCCGGTGCTGCCACACCCATTGCTCGGGATGTTCGCGTATCGCGGCCTCCAGTTGCGCAACATAGCGCGCGGCCAGCTCACATGCCCCTTCCGGCGTGTCGGGAAGATCGTTGTGCTCGATCGTGGCAAGCCGTACGCAGTATGTGCCGTCGGCCAGGCGATGCGCGAAGCCGGTGATCACGCGCGGTCGGAAGCGCAGCGCAAGCCGTGCCGGCGCGCTGTAGGTGTAGGTCGGGATGCCGAACATGGGAACCTGCACCTCGTCCGACGGCGCCGACTGATCCGCGAGCATCGCCACCACGCCGCCGCGACGCAGCAAGGCGCTCGCTTCACGGGCTCCGCGCGACGTCGGGATCACGCCGTTGCCGCGCGCCGTGCGCATGCGTTCCAACTGGCCGTGATCGCGCTGTTCCTTCACGATGATCGAGAACGGGACCCCGGAAAGCGCGGCCGCGCCGAAGGCCAGCAGTTCCCAGTTGCCGAAGTGCCCCGAAAGGAGAATGGCCCCTTCGGGCCCGATCGAATCGAGAAGCTCGATGTTCTCGACCGTGATGGCGCGCCTGAGCGCGCGGTCGGAGAGATGGCGCAGCGT
>CAZJYH010000099.1:4138-11125 GCA_964549365.1 uncultured Alphaproteobacteria bacterium | reverse complement strand
CGCCAGGCCCTGCACATCCTTGCCGGTCCAGGGGATCGGCGCGGACCACAGCTGCGCAAACGTCTTGAACGGGAGTGTCAGCTCCTGCACGCGCGGCGTAGCGGGAACGAACACCGCGTGGTAGTCGTAGTTGGACACCGACGCGGTGATCATCTTCAGCGTAAGCGCCCCGGTGGCGCAGCGAATGCGAAGACGCACGCCGTCGAAGGCGGAGATGTCGTAGTTGGTGCGCAGCGTGTCGAACATCAGCGAAACGCCGGCAAGCCCGGGCATCCCCTTCTTCGGCGCAAGCTTCCCGTGCACGCGCATCATGCCGTTGCGACGTTCGATCTGAACCGTGGACCCTCCGCCGAAGGACCGGTCGTCATCGGCGCTCCACTCCCATCCGATCGTGCTGAGCCTGGGATCGGAGGCATCATCGATGAGCGAGCGCGCCCAGAGCACGGACTTCGGCTTCAGCAGCTCCCGCCGGTCGATCGCCCGCCCGCGCTGAATCACCATCGCGATGCGCTGCGTGTTGGTGATGTCGGCTATGGGTGACGCGTCGAGCACCAGGAGATTGGCGTCGGCCCCCGGCTCGAAGCCGACCTTCACGCCAAGGAACTCACCGGCTCGCGTGGTTGCCGCCGCGAGCGCCTGCCAGGGCGTCATCCCCCCGCGCACCAGACAGGCCAGCTCGCGATGGAGCGAGAATCCCTGGAACGTGCCGATGTTGCCCACGTCGGTGCCGGCCAGCAATCGCACGCCGCCGTCGTTCATCAGCTTCAACGAGCGGTACGCGTTCGCGCTGCCGCGCCGCTCCCACGCAAGCCACGCCTGCGAGCGCTTGTCGAACGCGGACGTGTCGCGATACGCATCGATGATCGCCGGCGACGCCACGGCCGTCAGCATCGGATCGCTCAGCACGCTTGCATCGGCAACGATGTTCACCAGATCGGTCTCCACCGTCATCGTCGGGATCTCGTAGACGTTCTTCTCGCGCATCAGGCGGATCAGGTCCTCCGGGATCAAGCTGTCGGCGTAGACGTGCGTGATGCACGACGCGCCTGCCGTCACGGCCTCGCGCGCGTCGCTCCAGGTGCCGATGTGGATCACGGTCTTCAACCCCAGCGCGTTCGCCGTGCGCACCGCCGAGGCCATCGTCTCGTGGCTGATCGTCGGCATCCAGGAGGCGGCGTGATCATACACGATCTTCACGACGTCCGGTTTGCGCAGGGCGAGATCCCGCACCGTGCGTTCGGCCTCCTCCGGCGTGCTCATCGTGCGCGTCGGAAGGCCGTACTCGGTGCCGTGCCCGCCGGGGCAGGTGAGGATCGGCCCGGAGCAGTAGATGTCGGCGCCCGGCAGCCCTTCGCGGCGCTGCCGATCGCGGACCGGGAAGATCTGATCCTCCACGTTGAACAGATCGAGGAACCCGACCACTCCACAATAGAGCATGGCCTTCGCCACGCCGTCGGGCCCGAGCATCTGGATGGCGTTCCCCGGAGCGATGTTCCCGAAGGAGTGCACGTGCATGTCGTACAACCCCGGGATCACCCACTTGCCGCTCGCATCCACAACGCGGCCGTCGAACGAAGCCGGAGCAACCGCCAGCACCTCCGCGATCTTCCCGCCGCGAATCACCACCGAGCCGTGCACGGCGCTCCCGCGCGCCGGGTCGATGATCTCCGCATCCTTCAACAGCAGGTCCTGCGCGGCAAGTGTCGCCACGTTGAGCAGCAACGGTAGCACCAGCGCCGTGAAGACGCCGTGGCGAATCGCCCGCGGGCGAACGGCATGTGTTGGGTTCGTCATCGTGAACATCGTCCTGCGGACAAATGGAAGAATCGCGGGGCTCATGCCCCGGGCACCGGGAAATCGGCGGGCGTGCCGTCGGGCAGAAGCTTGATCGCCGGGATGTCGGTGATCGCGGAGTAGTAGAACGCGTAGCGGAAGAATGCGTCGAGCGCGGAAAGCTGTGCCTCGCCCAGCGAGTACTCCACTTCGCCGCGAAGGTAACGGCCGTAGAAGACGTTCGCGGCCTCGGGATCGGCGTGGCGTGCCGCCCGATCGGCAAGCGTCAGCACCGCCTCGTCGCGCGCGGCGATCAATTCGTCGAGCGCCGCCGGCGGCACCGCGCCGATGCGCCCCCACGCCACCATGTACGGCAACGGCGACTCCACGGCGTCCTCCCATTCGTCGGCGAGATCGAGCATCGACCGGCTGTCGGCCGCGCTGAAGATCGCCTCGTCGCCCACAAGGAGCGCGGAGTCGGCAACGGCCAGCATCTCGGCCGGCGTGGCGGTCGGCTCGGCCTTCACGATCGTCGGCTCGATGTCATGCTTCTCGGCCAGCAGCATCGCGGCCACCACCGCCTCGGCGCCGCGCGGCTGTTTCGCCGCCAGCGTGTTGAAGCTGACCAGCCCCTTGCGGAAGATCAGCTTCACCAATCCGGCGAAGCCGCGCAGGGTGATGCCGACGCCCGGCACCAGCGCGAGGTCGATCACGCCGATGGAGTTGGCGAAGGCGAGCGGCGGCGCGAACGCGATGTCCGCATGCCCGGCGTTCAGCAGCTCCTCGGGATGCTCGGAGGCAATCACGGCCCACCCGCGGCGCTCGAGCGCAGCGGCGATGGGAGCGGTTGCGAACTCGTCTCGGTAGGCAAAGATCACGTGGGGTCGGGCGCTCAGGGTTCAAGGGAATCACGATCGGCAGAGTATGAGGCCGTCGTCGACAGGAAGGACGCAATCTACCACTTGCCGGATATCGATGCGAGTATCCGAGTGATACGGAGCCGGCAACGGGATGTTCATGCCCGTGCTGCCGACGAGTCAGGGCCCGAAAGGCGATCCGGCCTGATCAAATACACGAACGCCCGGTGTCGTGACACCGGCGGAGCGCTACGAACGAGAAACACCCCGTTGATCAACCGATCAACGAGGCGTCGCTGCCGGCACGCTTGATCTCAGCCCTCAATGCTCGACAGGGTGTCCTTGAAAGCCTCCAATACCGGTACGATGTTCCTTGGCAACATCGCCTTGGCCTTCAGGACACACTTGAGCAACCGCTTTACCACCAATTCGTCCAACTGGGCCAACTTCTGGACGCCGAACGGCGAGCCATCCGACCCTATCTTCCGCAGCTCCGCATAGGAACGCTTTCTGAAATTGCCGTTGAAGAAGAGATAGGTCGGGAGATCAAACGAGAATCCGTCTTCATCCAACGCAACGCCGGGCTGGAAGTACCAATAGTTGACACCACTCTCCACATTACAACCCTGGCCGTTTGGGGCAACTCCGCGATGATTCTTCGATGTAGCCAATGAGTAAATGTAGTACAGCTCCCCGTCATTCGAACACAGTCCTATCACATATTTATCCCGAGAATTTCCACCATCGCCGAAATCGAACTGGTTAATCTCAGTATCGCGCCAGGACGAAACAATTCACTATCCGCGATCATATCTCAAATGCTGTTTCAAACTCCAATGATTCGTATGCAGCCTGCGATGCCAGCATTTTCACTTCGTCATCCTTTATCAATTCATCGAAATCGATGGAAACTCTGGAGGTACTACCGTTCTCAAACGCGCGATCCAGCTCCATCTTCACGACTTTCTGATGCCACAAGGTATTCTCCTCATGCAAGAGCCTAACGAGATCTCTGGCCGGAGTGTTCCGATACTTTGCCACAATCCTCTCCACCAACTTCTCTTCATATTCGGAGAACTCCGCCAAGTCTATTTTCACTCCAGGTTTAGGGTCGATATAGACATCGGTCTGTTTCTCGTGCTTTGGGCTGTCAATCATTCTCAGGACAATGAAGTCCGTAAGCGAAAACGTTCTATTGCCCACCGTCGTTTTTTCGTTATGCCGGAGTTCCCGGTACACCTCAACGGCAACCGGACCAAGCTTCCAGACCTTATGATCAAGCCACGTAACAGGCATCCCGGTCTCGCGCACCGCCGACTCATCAATGAGATAGAGTAGCTTCAGAGCTTTGGTGAGCACGAGGTTAGGGATCTCGTGAGCGAGATACGCCAGAAGATTCCCAATCTTGTTATGTAGTGCGGCTCGGAACATGCAGTATGAACGATGTATATGCTACAAATATGTTGCAATCAATGTTGGCGGACAATGATATCGCGAGCGAACGCCCTAAAATATTGGGCGCGCGAGACGAAAACAAGTCCGCTCCGGATCAATAGAGAGAGCACAAACAGCGATTCCGGCCCGCTTTCGTTGGTTGGCCGATCCTCTTCCCGTTGTTGCTCGTTGAATGTCCGCAGGTTGGCCACGCATTCGGACAACTACCCATCGCCGATCACTTCCGGGACAACTATGCGGAGCGCGGCCGGGCGGGGAGTCGGCAAAACGGCCCGCGCACCCACCTTCCAGCTTCAACCATTGAAACGACCACATGGCTGCCGCCACAAGTCACGCTGGATCCACATGCACGCGGAGATGCTATCAACGCATACGCCATCGCCGCCGCTACCACTCCGGCACCTCGGCGTTGGCGATCAGCCGTGCCGTGTCGCGCGCGATCAGCAGCTCCTCATCGGTCGGGATCACGTACGCGCGCAGCGTGCTCCCGTCGGCGCTGATCTCCCCCTCGCGCCCGCCCACAGTGGCGGCGTTCCGCTCCGCGTCCACCCGCAGCCCGCACCATTCCATCCCGCCGGCGATCATGGCCCGGACCTCCGACGCGTTCTCGCCGATGCCGCCGGCGAAGATCACCGCGTCGGCGCCCCCCATCTCGGCCAGGTACGCACCGATGTACTTGCGCGCGCGATGCACGAAGATGTCGATCGCAAGCCCGGCGCGGCGGTCGTTGTGCTCGTGTACCTCGTCCAGCAGATCACGCATGTCGTTGGTGAGCCCGCTGACGCCGAGCAACCCGGAGCTCTTGTTGAGCAGCGCCTCCATCTGTTCGGCGCTGAAGCCTTCCTTCTCCATCAGGTATTCTATCACCGCCGGGTCGATGTCGCCGGCGCGCGTCCCCATCACCAGCCCCTCGAGCGGCGTCATCCCCATCGAGGTGTCCACCGAGCGCCCCTCGACGATCGCCGCGGCCGAACAGCCGTTGCCGAGATGCAGCGTGATCACCCGCACCTTCTCCTTCGGGATGCCGAGCATCCGGCGGTACCGATACGCCACGTAGCGATGCGAGGTGCCGTGGAAGCCGTAACGACGCACCTTGTGTCGACGATAGAACTGATAGGGGATGGCGTACAGATACGAGTGCTCCGGCATGGAGTGGTGAAACGCCGTGTCGAACACCGCGGCCTGCGGAATGCCGGCACCGAAGATCTCCGTCACCGCACGAATGCCGCGCAGATTGTCCGGGTTGTGGAGCGGCGCCAGGTCGATGCAGTCCTCGATGCCGTCGATCACCTCGGCGGTGATGAGCGTGGAGCGGGTGAACTTCTCGCCGCCGTGCACCACGCGATGGCCGACGGCCTTGATGTCGGCGAGGGAACGAATCTCCGGTATGCCCGCCTCCTCGGAGACGAGCCACCGCATGGCGACCTCGATGGCGGCGCGGGCATCGCGAATCGGCTGCGCCGTGTGCAGCGCCTTCCCTCCCGCGTTCTCGAACCGCAGCAGCGCCTGCGAACCGATCCGCTCGATCGCGCCGCGTGCAAGACGGCGATCGCCGTCGCTCGCAATCTTCTCGAGATCGGTGTCGATCACCTGGAACTTCAACGAGGAGGAGCCGACGTTCAGGACGAGAATGTTCATGACGGGAATTTACCCCGGGCCGACGGACTACCGGCGCGGCCGCAAAAACTTGTTGCTCCGGTCTTCGATGAGAGCTACTTTGGCCAAGGTCTTCCCCACCAATCCCAACTCATATACTATTAAGGAGTTCGAACATGCGTTTGTTATTGTCCATTGTGGCAGGTATCCTACTGATGAGCCTCGCCGCGACCGCCGAAAACAAGAAAGTTGAATCCAAATTCACTCAGGGCGATTGTGCGGGCCAGGCTGCCGGTTGGTGGGCCGTGACAACATTCGTCGATGGCGTCCCCGCACGTATCGTGGGCGTCAATTGCGCGGGAGCGTCATACGACTGGGATCTTACCGGGAACGGTGGCAAGAAGATTGTTCCGAGTGACCCGACTGGCGGGCAGCCACCGACGTTTACAGGGGTTTGCGGAAGTGGGGCATGGTATGCCCTGGTTCAGGCCGACGCTGGGGGGATGCCTGTTTGGATGGGAGGAGTTGGGTGTGACGGTCAATACTACGTGATCGAGAACCTCCAGGAAGCGGCGCCCGGTGGTGACGGTAATCTGAACTAGAGAACTCTTAGAGTATCTTGGAAAACATTGTCATGATGCCACGTTGCAGCCCGATACGGCAACGTTTTTTTTCTTTGGCCCATGCGCATCAATCATCCAACAGCGTCAACAGGCGGCGCGGCGGCGCGGAGGATGTCCCGGCCTGATAGGCACGCACGCACTGCTCCAATGCCTGGCGCGCCTCCCCTATCCGACCCCGGCGTTTCAACGCAAGCATCAATATCTCATGCGCGCTGTCGCTGATGCTGTCCTCGCTCAGAATCCGTCGCGACGTCTCGATGGCCTCATCCAGCTCACCCCGGCGCAGCCGTTCGCGGCCCAGAAACTCCAGCCCTTCGAGGTAGGCATCCCGCAGCACCCCGCGCTCGTAGCTCGACCACTCGTGGAACTGATCCTCCTGCAGGAAGTCCCCATGATACAGCCCCACCGCTTCGGCATAGTGCCGTGAGCGTTCGGCCGCGTTGCCGCTTCGCCGCGCCAGCACGATCAACTCCTTGAACACGAGAAAGTCCACCCAGGTCTCCGCGCCGAGGTCCAGCATGTATGCGCCGTCGCCGCTGCGGATATGATCGCCCTGATCGCTCCGCCGATCGAACCACAGCGCCTTCCGCAGGTGCGACATCGCGTTGCGGATCAGCGACTCCGTGTTGCGTTGCGTCGAGTCGATCCAGATCCTGTCGTGAATCTCATCGATCGTCAGCCAG
>CAZJYH010000099.1:0-4128 GCA_964549365.1 uncultured Alphaproteobacteria bacterium | reverse complement strand
CCCACAGAAAAATCGATATGAAGGGATACGGGTTGGATTATCTGGCTTTTTCGGCCCACAAAGTGTATGCTCCCTTCGGTACCGGCGTGCTTGTTGTCAGAAAAGGACTGCTTGGGTTTAGTCAGCAAGAGCTTGAACAGATCGCGCGCACGTTTGCGTCCCCAGTCACGCTTCTCGAGCGTACGCCCATCCACCGTCACCCGGAGCGCGCCGAAGGTTACCACGCGCAGGCGGGGCGCATCCGGAGCGGCGACCTGTGGCCGGCCGTCGGTCTTCACGGCCACGAGCTGCGCGCCGACGACGATCTGCTCCGGGTCGCGCTCGTGGTCCTTCCGTCGCGTCAGCTCTCGGATGTGCTCGATGTCCTGCTCGTCGAGACCGAGAACGGTCCCCTCGCGCGCGATCGCGTTCTCCTCGAATCGATCGATGAGTTCACGCACGCGATGCGCCTCGGTTGCATGGAACGCACTGTCGGCACCGATGCTGTAGCTGCGCGCGTACTCGCGGCGTTTGTCCTCCAGCCCGGCGGCCTCGCAGGCCCGTACCAGCATAGCCAGCACCTCCTGTCGTGATGCCTCCGGAAGCGTCTCATCCGCCAGCGCGAGCGCGGCCTCCAGATGCGTCACGGCGGCCGACGGCATCGCACGGCGCAGCTCGAGATCGGCGACCGACAATAGAAGATCGATCTCCGCCTTGAGCAGTCCGATCCCCCGCGCGACCTCCAGGCCGCGCTTCAGGAACGTGTCCGCGAGATCCGTGCGCCCCAGCGTCATGTACAACACCGCGATCCGCTGCAGGATCGGAACCAGCACCGACACTTCGTTCGTCATCTCGACGATCCGCATCGCGCGCATGTAGTACATCAACGCCCGCGCGTGATCGCGCAGCTCGTCATAATACCCGGCGATGTGCATAAGCGCGTGCGTCTCACCCGATCGATTGCCGATCTCCTGAGCGATGCGCAGGCTGCGCAGAAAACAGTCGAGAGCGCGCGCGTGTTCGCCCATCACCTTGTACGCGGTGCCGATGCTGTCGAGGGCGACGGCCTCCCCATCGCGGTCGCCCAGCGCCTGGCACGTTTCCAGGCTCTGGAGGAACGCCTGGAAGGCCCGCACGTAGTCGCCGATCTCCATCTGATACGACCCGAGGTTGTTCAGCGAGATCGCAATGCCGGCGCGATCATCGACCTGTTCCTTCCACTTGAGGCATTCGTGTTCGTAACGGATCGCGGTGGGCGTGCGCCCACGGGCGTGCATGATCATCGCGATGTTCCCCATCGCGTACGCGCAGCGCATCGCGCTCTTCACCCCCTGCGCGTGGTCGAGAAAGGCGTGGTAGTGCTCGAGCGCCTGATCGTACAGGCCCAGCCGCATCTGCACGGTCCCGAGACCGAAGCGCACGATCGCGATCACGTGCATGTCGCCGCAGCGTTCGCCGAACACGACGGCTCGCTCATGATGCTCGCGGGCGGCTTCATAATCGCCGAGATGACTGCGCACGTTGCCGAGCCCGGACCACACAGCGGCTTCGATGTCGGCGAACTCGCGTCGGCCCGCTATGTCGAGCGCCCGGGTGTACAGCGCCGTCGCGCGCGGATACTCGCTCCGCAGCTTGGCGAGATCGGCGGCGATGCTCAACGCTCGGGCCTCATTGTACGCGTCGCCGATGTCGTGCGCGATGTCGATCGCCTCGCTGAGACGACCTTCCGCCGCCGCGTAATCGTTGCGCCAGCGCTCGGCCACCCCCATGCTGATGAGCGCCGGAACCAGATCTCGCCGGTCGCCGGAGGCCACGGCGATCTCGAGCGCATCGCGCGCCTTGGCGGCCGAGGCGGCCATGTCGCCGCGAAGCTCGTCGACCCATGCGTCCAGCAGGAGCCCGCGGATATGCCCGTGGGAATATCCGATCGCGGCGGCACCCGTCACCAGCTCGCGTGCCAGGCCGCGCGCCATGTCGACATCGTGCGACCTCGCTTCCAACGCGCGGCGGTGCAGGGCATCGAGCCGTTGCCGATCCCGTTCCTCGAACGTCTGAGCATGATCAACCATTCCGCCGTTCCTTCGATTCCATCCTGTTGTTCGCGCATGCGCCCCGGATCGGCATGCGCACCGCACCCCGCACGGAACATGTATGCACATCAGAGTACCCGCCGGACGATGCCCGGTTACAGGAACTTGTCACCGCACCGCACGGAGTCCAGGCCCTCGGAGCGCCGGATCGGAGTCCGCGACCGGCGGGTCACCTGTCGCCACCGCCCTCAGCCGAGGTGATGCGATCGCACGGCGTGTCAACGATTTGTTAATGCCGCGGACGGACATTGATGCTGAGTTCTCCCATACGCGGCGTGAGGATGACCGATGCCCCTCCCGTCGGCTCCCCGGCTCCGGAGCAACACGGCATCCCCCCATCCGAGCGGCACCGCGCCTGGGCGCCATATCGCGGCGGGATACTCCCCCGCCCGCGCCCCTCACGATTTTCATGAACAAGGAGTTCCTCATGCGCAATGTATACCTCGCGGCGCTTGCCCTGCTTCTGGCGGCTACCGGCGTGCGCGCTCAATGGACACAGACGAACGGACCGGCGGGCGCCTCGTTCACCAGCCTCGTCTACCACAACGGTTCGGTTACCGCGGCGGCCGGCGGCGACATCTATCGATACTCGCTCGCCGGTTCATCGTGGGACCGCATCAGTTCGCAGCCCCTGGCCACCATTCAACGCCGCGCGTCCGGGACATGGATCGGCAGCAACTTCGACCTCGCCACGCATTTCCGCTCAACCGACGAAGGGCACACCTGGAACCCGATACGGGCCTTCGGCGCGCTGACGTCGAGCGGCACGGAACTGTATCTGAACTCCTCCGATTCGCTCTTCGCATCGACCGACGACGGCGCAACCTGGGCCGTCCGCAGCATGATCCCGTGGTCATCGGTCGCCTCGACAGCGGCGGACTCGACGACGTTGCTTGCCACCCCCGGCATGGGCGTCGAGTTGCTGCGTTCGACGAACGGCGGCCGCACCTGGGACACCATTGCGCCGAGCTTCGCGCGCTCGGAAGACCCGATCGCCCGGCTGTTCTCCTCCCCCGGCAGGATCTTCGCGGTGAACAGTCAGATTCACGCAACAAGCGATCAGGGGCGAACCTGGACGATGGTGGCCGCGACCATGCCGTCCTCGAGCCCGTACTGGGTGGAGTTCGACGGCCGAACCGTCGTTGCCGGCACCAACTCGGGCATCTATCGGTTGACGGATTCGGTCTGGAAGCTTCTGGACCTGCCGAACGGCGAACTTCCGCATACGTTCGATGCGCAGGGGAACATGATCGTGGGAATGTTCTCCGGCCTGTATCGCGTGGCCTGGGATTCCTCCGTCGTGACGCGGATCGAACGCGGCACCACACTGGTGGCAACACACGTTGCAACGATGGGAACGCTCGGCAACACGGTGTTGGCCTCCACGTGGAACGCCGTCTATCGCACCACGAACCGCGGCGCCTCGTGGGAACTTTCGATGCCGGAGAATCCGATCGCCGGTCTGCTGAGCCATCGGAGCGCGGTATTCGCGATGAACGAACGACGCCTGTACCGATCGCTCGACAGCGGCGCCACGTGGAGTGCAGCCGACAGCGCGTTCATCGAAACGAATCACAGGATCACCGGGATGGGCACCGACGGCGAGGCGTTCTACATCAGCATGGGCTCGCAGTACGGTGAGCACGGCGGCACATTGCGCTGGGAAAGCGGCGGTGTGTTCCGTACCACCGACTACGGCGAAACCTGGAGTGCGGCAAGCGGCGGCCTTCCGGCATCGGAGGTGAGCGTACCGGTGTTCGGACTGATGGTCGGCGCGAACGCGTTGACGATCAACACGGTCGAGGGGCTGTTCCGCTCAAACGATGGGGGCCGCTCATGGCAGCCGGCGAATCGTGGCCTTCCGCCGCACGACTCGCTCGAAGGGAGCATGTTCTTCACGCTCGGTTCACGTTCGTACCTGCTGACGGCATCAGGGCCGGTGCCGCGGCTGTTCGTCTTCGACGACCGGAACGATGCATGGCGTCCGGAGCCGATCGCCATCCCAGCGCTGTCCGCTCTTTCGTGGAGAGTCGGCGAGCTGTTGGGGGTCGACGATCGT
>CAZJYH010000098.1:0-11126 GCA_964549365.1 uncultured Alphaproteobacteria bacterium | reverse complement strand
GGTGATCGGCACGGCAGAGGCGTACCGGGAGGGCGTGGCCGAGATCTCCGGCATCACGCCCGACATGCTCGTCGTTGTGGCCGCATCGCCGGCCTCCGAGCCGATCGAGGAGGGGGTGCGGCTGAAGCGGGCATATCTGCGGCAGGACTCCGGCACTGCCACGGTCCTTTACGCGCAGACGGTGCTCGGGCTGCCGATCTGGGAGGCGGGCGTGGCGGTGAACGTGGCGGAGAACCCGCTGCGGGTCACATCCTCGCGCAGCACGCTCCACGCGGGCGTGCACATCACCGCACCGTCACCCGCGTCGCTCGCGACGATCATCACGCCGGAGCGGCTGAGGACGTTGCTCGGGCTCGGCAGCGGCGACCCGCTCCCGACGATCAACGGCGAGGAGGTGCGGGTCTATCGGTTCGATCTCGGCAATCGGATCCATCGTGACGCCTCCGATCAATCGTTCCCAAATCTGACACTACCGGAAGTGCCGGCATCCATCATTTCGAGCGAACACTACGTCGTCCGCGACGTTAGTTTTTCGATGCCGAATGGTCAACGTGGTTCGTTGTATTGGCAATGTTTCATCGAGCCGGAAACACAGGCCGTGCTGTACGTACAGGCTTTCACGACCGGAGCGACAGCCAAGATATTCCCGCGCGATCCGTATCGCCAGGGTGCTCCGCCAGCGATCTCCGCAACGTCAGATGAGCCGACACTCGACGGCTATCGTTCCGATGTACAGCTCGAAGGGCTTGGCGCGCCGATCGGCGGAATTCTGAGTCTCGATAATGCAGATAATGAGTTTGTCAGAATCCTCGATCTAGAAGCACCGACAGGAACGGAATTTGCACCTCCACAGCGACCTGTGTCAACTGCGGACTTCATCTTCGGATCTAAGACGCCACAATTCGCTGCCGCCAACGCATATTACCACTGTGAACGCATGTTTCGCTATCTACAGGGAATTCTGGGTAGTCTTCGGTTTCAAGCACTGTTCGATGGCACTCAATTTCCTGTTCCGGTTGACCACCGAGCACTGGGCAATATGCTTGGCGCACGGGCGGAACCGAATGCGACGAAAGACGGGATTGGGAAGTTCCTCTTTTCGTTGTCGGACTCGTCGTCCACGCTCGGCATCGCTACGAACTGGGCTGTTGTCTGTCACGAATTCGCGCACGCTATTCTTTGGGATACGTTGCATCAGGCGAATCTCAATTTTGCGCATAGTTTTGGGGATGGACTGGCTGCAATCTTGAATGATCCCGATTCGCTTCAAATCGATCGGTTTCATACGTTCCCATGGGAACGGTCGGCCTACGATTTAGCGACGGACGACCATCGGCGTCACGATCGCAATGTTGCAACCGGCTGGGCATGGCGCGGCTCACGTGACACGGGGCCCGCGTATTATTGGTCCGAGCAGATCCTGAGTACCTGTCTGTTCAGGGCATATCGTTCGCTCGGCGGAGATTCGCCGGACAAGGACCGGAAGCAGTTCGCTGCCGACATGATGGTGCGATTGATTACCGAAGCAGCCACCCAGGTTGGAATTGGCAAAATCGTGTCGATCGATACACCGGAGCATTTTGCCGATAAGATGGGCGAAGTTGACAAGGTGTTGCCACCAACCATCTGGGGCGGCCACATCATGGGGGCGTACCACAAGGTGATCCGGTGGGCGTTCGAAAAGCAGGGCGCGTATCACCCGGATACGGAGCCGAAGCCGATCAAGACAGCGGGGCCTCCTCCCGCGTATGACATCTACATCGGCGACGGCCGCAGCGGCGAATATCAGTACCAGCCGGTCTGGTGGGAGAACCCGAACATCTGGAACCGCACTAGCCAGGATGGGCAGCCCGGGCACCAGAACCCGAAGCTGAACCAGACGAACTACCTCTACGTGCGGATCAAGAATCGTGGTTCGCAGGATGTGAGCGGCGCGGTGGTGAAGGCGTTCAAGTGCCGCCCGGGCGTGGGGCTCACGTGGCCGTTCGACTGGACGCGGATCGGTCCTGCAAACGGCATCGTGGCCGCAACCGTGCTCGCCAACCACGGCAACGAGGTGATCGTCGGTCCCTTCCCCTGGACGCCGACTTCGGCGAACCACGAGTGCCTGCTCGCGTACGTGCATCATCAGCACGATCCGGCGAACGCCGAGATCAACCAGCTCGATCCGCCGCCGTGTGCCGCCGGGCCGATTCCGGAGTGGCGCCTGGTGCCGAACGACAACAACATCGGGCAGCGGAACATGCAGCCGGTGCCGGGGGCGCCGGGTTCAGCCGGCATCTGCGACTTCCTCTCGGGGCGGAACTGGTGGGTCAAGAACGCGTCGGCGGGAACGATCACGGTGCATCTGCTGCCGACGATGCCGGCGTTCATGACCGAGCGAGGCTGGGGGCTGGGCTTCACGAACCCGGGTGGGAACACGTTCACGCTGGCGCCGGGCGGCGAGATGATGGTTGGGATGGCGTGCATCGCGGGGACACCGTTCACGGCGGCGGAGATCCCGGCGGACGACCGGTTGATCCGGGTCACCGCCTACGCCGAGGGTCCGAACGAAGAGGAGCACGTCGGCGGCGAGATGGGGGGCATGACGTATGAGATCTACCCGGGGCTCGGGTAGATGGCGTCCCGGAGTTGTCGAAAGTTGTAGCGTTATCGCCGAGTTGTCGGGCGTTGCCGCAGAGTTGTACTCCGCGACCATGAAGTGATCATGCGGCCGGGAGCCGACTCTGGGGAAGTTGCTCTCCGCGGCCGTTGCCGGGCAAGCCGACGATCGAACGGTCGCCGAATCTCGGGCACAACAGTCCACAAACGCGCCCGGTGCAATCGAAGCGCCGGGCGCGTATCTTTCCGCCGCGTTGAAACACAACGACATCCGACACACGGCCCAGCTTATGGGATCCGCATGAAATCGCTTCGCACAATCACCGTCACGATCCTCTGGCTCGGATTCCTCGCGACCGGTCAAGTTTGCGCGCAGGCGCGCTTCGACCGCGCGGTTGCGGTGGGGACGGGGAAGACGGCCGTCCGCGGCGTCGCGGTGGCGCCGGATGGCTCGGTGATCGTCTGCGGGACGTTCGAGGATTCCACGCGTATTGGGGCAACGGTGATTCGAAATCAGGCGGGAAACAGTGGGGCATTTCTCGCACGATTCAGCAGTGCTCTCGAATCACACTGGGCCATAAGCTTGCAGGGCATTCGCGAGGCCCGTGGCGTTGCCGTCGACAGCTCCGGGAATATTTTCGTTGCCGGATGGGGCTTTCTGATGGTTCGCGATAGCGCTGATACACTGTTCGGGAACGGGTATCATGACATTTTTCTTCTGAAGTTCGAACCGGGCGGCAAACTCGATTGGGCACGAAATATTGGAAGTGATACGCTCGACAACGGCCTATCTGTCGCATGCGTCAGAGGGGGAGGTGCTGTTGTGGTAGGCAGCTTCAATAAACGGCTGCTCGGTGAGGATTCGGGAATTGTCACGAGTGGAAAACGCGACATTCTGATTGCCTCGTTCGATTCACTCGGCAATCAGCGATGGGTCAGACGAGCAGGTGGTCCGGACGAAGATTATTGCACGGCAGTTGCTGTTGACATGTACGGCAATGTGCTGATCGGAGGTAGAATTGATGGGGCCGCTACATTCGGCGACACGATAGTCACACCGGCAATTTCAACCAGCGGATACATCGCGTGCTATGATTCGGCCGGTAAATTCCAGTGGGTGTTTGCACCAGGTGGTCAGCAGGCCGGCGAAACGCACGGATTGGCAATCATGCCGGACGGGACGATTCTGGCTGCGGGGGAATTCTGGTGGACGATGCATGATGGGACGGACAGTTTGCCATCCTTTGGGCAAAGCGATGCCTCCCTGATCCATCTCGATGAGAAAGGCGGGCGTATATCTTGGCGGCACGACGGCTGCAGCCTGCTCGATGCGGCTCGTGGGGTTGCGGTCTCACCCGATGGACAAGTATTCACATCCGGATGGACGGACGCCCACCGGGATTCCGCGCGCTTCGGCCCGTTTGCTGTGAAGACCCAGGCTTCTGCGGCGTTTTTGGCGGGCTACGACGAGTCGTTGTATCCGATTGGTCTTGCGGCGGCCATGGGCATGTGGAACAACGGTGCCTACGGCGTCGCCGCGGGCACACACGGCCGTGTGTATATCGTCGGCCAGTTCGAGCGCTCCGCGCGTTTCGGCTCCATCTTCATCGAGGGCGACACGTCCGACCCCGCCACCTCCACCGGCTTCATCGCCCGCGCGCACCTCGAGGCGGAGAGTGGCGTGCCGGTCGTGCCGGTGCGCGAGGGGCTCGTCGTACGGCAGATCGTCGGCACGCGCGGAACGTTCGTGATCGACGGGCTCACCGATAGCGATGCCGACATGCGCGTCTTCGATATCCTCGGGCGCGAGCTCGGAGGCGTGCGAATCAAAAGAGAGGCCGGGCGCGCCACGATCGATCTCGGCGCGGTTCCGGCGGGCGCGTACATCGTCAGCGTGTATGGCGCCGGTCCCGTCCGTTCGGCGCTGGTGATGGTGCGGTGAGTGGGCTGCGTCGTCTCATCTTCCGGAATCAATTCAATCCTCGACACCAGTCACGTGTGCCGTGTCGATTGCAGCGTCGGCCGGGCCTCGCGAGTGCTCGTCATCGCCCGCTGATGCGCTCGTCGTCTTGACATTCCCCTCCCGGTTCCGTACGTTGGGCCCCGCAATTGTCGCGGCCCTCGTTTACGCTCCCACATCTATCCGACATCTCAACGTTGCAATCGATACCGAACCAGCGCATGCATGCCGCTCGAAACGGACCCCGTGCGGGAATTCCGTGGAGCCTTGTTCGATGGGCCGCCGTTCCGCTGATGCTCTGTGCTCTGCTGCCGACCGGCGTCGCGCACGCCGGCTGGTTCGGCGAGCACAAGCGGATCGGCGACGAGGCGTTCCTGTGGCTGCTGGCGCAGCCGGGCGTCCGCGAGCTGCTGGTCGGTGACCTGCGCATGCAGCCGTTCGCTTCCGGGGGTGCGGCCGGTCTGGCCGTTCCGTATCGCCGCGCGGAGTGGAGCGCGTTGTACCGCGGGCAGGTCGCCGTCACGGTGCGCGACACGCTCGGCCTCACGTATGGCGATCTGACGGGGCTCTGCGGCGACCACGGCGTGGACCCGCAGCAGCTTGCCGACGGCCTGGTGGGGACGCGCGTTCCGGACCCGACGTCCGGCAGGCAGGAGATCGCGCTCCCCTTGATGAACTACGGTCCGGTGGCGTTCGCGAGCCTGGAGCAGGAGATGTTCAGCGATCTGGCGGCGCATCGCACGGCGTTGGAGGGGGGCGATCAGGGGGCGGGACTGTTCGAGATCCCGTACCTGCTCGTTGCGAAGGAGGACGAAGGGCACTTCTATCGTGCCGGGAAATCGCTGCGCGAGCAACTGGACAATGTGGACGTGGAGCTGGCCGGCCTGCTGCACGACTATTTCTTCGACACGCTCGTGAGCACCCGCGGGCAATTGGTGGACCGGCTGTTCCGGGCCAACGCGCTCTCGAAGTATGCGGCCTTCCACATGGTGGCGATGGAGTTCGCGATGCAGGCCGGGCGGCACATCGAGGCCGAAGCTGCGGAGGATCGCGCCTACGGCCGCCGGCAGTTGGTGCGTGCGCTCTTCTACAACGCGTTCGCCGATCATTACCTGCAGGACTGCTTCGCCTCGGGGCATCTGGTGGTCAGCCGCTCGCAGTGGCACGCGCTGGACGACAACGGCCTGCACGACTACTACTCGCGCGTCGGCATCACGGTGAAGAACGCGGAGGGAGATTCGTGGACGTCGTACGGCGATCGCTTCTACGACACGGCCACGTATCGCCGCGCGATCGCCGCGAACAAGGCGTCGCTCTCCGAGCTGTGGAACGGGTTCACCGCCGCGCGCGAGGTCGAGCGCACGCTGCGCGCCGATCCGAACGTGGATGTCGACCGCCCGATCTCGCCGCTGGAGCGGATTCTCCGCTCGCACAAGCGCGAGCATGTGAACAACTTCTCGGAGTTCCTCGCCACCAGCTTCGAGCTGTACCGGCTTGCGCCGACCCCGTTCACGCCGAAGGAGCTGAGCGCGTTCACGTTCGCGAACTCGCGCAACGGAACCGTGCTCTCGGCAGGGCTGCTGCGCGGGTTCGAGGGATCGGCCGGAACGCCGAACCTGCTGTGGCGCGGGCGCCTGATGTTCGGCAACGCGTTCAGCAAGCCGGCGGAGCGCGGGTGCTGCGCCGATCAGGAGTCGTACATGTGGCTCGGCCTTGCTCTGAGTGCGACCGGCGCCGTCGACTCGGACCGCCGTTGGTTCGATTTCACGGCGGGGGTGGAGGCGGTGCTGAACGATGCGTTCCCGATCGAACTGAACGCCGGAGTGCGCCGTCGCGACGGAGTCGGCGGCGCGCTCTGGAGCCCGGCCGTCGGCTACGAGTTCAAGCCGCTCTCGTGGTCGTTTGCCCCATCGCTCAAGGTTGTGGCGATGTACGCCACGCACAGTCTGCCGATCTACGGCGTGCAGGTCGAGCTGCGGTATTACTAACGAACGGAGGAGCTACCGATGTGCAAGGTGAAGGCGCCCAACATGGGGGCGTTCCGAAACAAGCCGGGGGTACACGAGGGATTGCCCGTCGTGCGCGGCGCGGAGCTCGGTGTGATCCGCAGCGGGCGCGACGAGATTGCCGTGCGCTCACGCTGCGATGGTGTCGTGGATACCATCTGTGTCGACGACGGCGAAGTTTTCACCGACGACCTGTTGTACATCGTCCTCGATCCCGGCCCGATCGTGCCGGGGCGGTCGCCGGATGCCATGCCGATCGTCGAAGCTGCACCGATGCGGGCCGGTGCCGCGCGCGGCAAGCCATTGCCGGCGACAGCTTCGCCGGCGACGGCTTCGGCGGCCACGGTCTCTGCGACGTCCGCGGCGCCCGTATCCACCACAGTTTTCATCGCTGCCTCCGGGGGCAGGTACCATCGCGCCGGCTGCACGCACCTGGGGCGTGGCACGCGCGCGGTGGCCGTCGGTGAAGTCGCCGCCACGCACATGCCCTGTTCACGCTGCAATGCCTCAGACGCCTAGCATCGTATTTCAACACGAACATCGACAGTTTCATCATGGCCATATCTCAAGAGATTCTCGATCTGCATCGATCGCTCACGGTGATCGACATCCACTGCCACCCGTTGCTCCCGATGTATCTGTTCGGCCGCAGGTTCTACCGCGGGCAGAATTCATCCGGGCCGGAGTTCGATCTGCTCAAGCTGCTGACGCAGATGGGGACGGACTTCGAGAGGCTTGCCAAGGGGGGCGTCGGGGCGATATGGTCGTCGGCCTACGTCCCCGAGCATGGACTGCTGGACACCTGCTTCCTGCTGCACCTGGCCGAGCCGCTGCTCCAGCACTCGCAGGAGATCACCACGAGCGATCCGTATCTGGTCGCCGACAAGATGCTGCTGGAGATGAACGCCCAGGTCGCCGATGCCGCGACACAGGGGGCGAACGTGGGGCAGCCGCGGAACTTCGATCAGTTCGAGTTCCTGTTGCCGAACGAGGGGGTGATCGTGCTGCACGCGCTCGAGGGGGCGCATATGCTGGGGCGTGGTCTCGGGTCGGTCGATGAGTACATCAATCGGCTCGACCACTTCATCGAGCGCGGCGTGGTCAGCATCACGCTGGGGCATTTCTTCGAGAACGACATCACCCCGTCGGTGAACGGGTTCGCGCCGCACATCCTGAAGACCGGCTGTTTCGATGTGCCGCACGATCCGCTGCGCGGCCTGACGAACATCGGCGAGGAGGTTGTGCGGCACATGCTGGAGCGCGGGGTGATCGTGGACCTGAACCACGCCACTCCCGCGACGCGCGATCGTGTCTTCGCGATCAACAAGTCCATGGGGAACAAGCGGCCGCTGGTCTTCACGCACACCGGCGTGCGCGAGTTCGTTCCACGCGAGTTGATCACTCCCGATGAATTCGAGATCCGGCAGGTGGCGGCGTGCGGCGGCGTGATCGGGTTGATCTCGATGCCCTACTGGCTGAACGGCGACGATAACCGCAAGGAGGGGCTGGATCTGATCGTGCGGACGGTGGGCTACATCAAGCGGATCGTCGGCATCGAACACGTGGCGATCGGCACGGACTTCGACGGCTTCACGAATCCGTGCAGCGACTTCTACGACTCCACCATGTTCCCCGCGCTCACCGAGGCGCTGATCAACGGTGGCTTCACCGACGACGAGGTGCGCGCCGTGATGGGGGGGAACGCGCTGCGTGTGATGAAGGACGGCTGGGGGGGCGCGAACATCGTCTGAGACGCAAGCGTCACGCCGGGATGAACATCAAAGCGGGAGCAGCGGCAGAGGCCGTTGCTCCCGTTTCGCGATGAGCTCTTCCGCGGACAACGCGCGCCTAGAAGTTGTATGTCAACGCGACGAAGGCGCCCGGGGCGTATCCCTTCTGTGTCGGGATCGCCGCCGTCGCTGACTCCAGCTTGTCTCCGAGTTGCCGGCCGTTGTCCAGGCGGTCCACCTCGCCGAGCGCGGCGCCTGCGGTGAGCACGAGCCGCTCGCTCTCGCCGAAGAAGGCGCTGGGCCCGAACAGGAAGCTGAGGCGGCGATCGGTGAGCACGGCCCAGCTGAGGCCGATCGACAGGCCGAGCGTGAAGGAGCCGGCCGTGCGCGCCCGCATGTGCACGAGCGCCGCGATGCCCGGCGACACCAGGTTCGACGAGTCGCGCATGATCACCGAGTCGCGGTTGGCGTATCCGAACTGCCGGTTGAAGAAGTAGGAGAAGCCGAGCCCGGCGCTGGCGCTCAACTGCAGGCCGCCGGTGACCGGAATCGAGTAGGAGACCGTGCGGGCGGATTCTCCCGGATCGGCCAACGGGTTGGCACCGGGCACCGAGTTGCGATCGCGGATCTTCAGATCGACGTCCACCCGGTTCTCTCGCGCGGGGATGGTGATCTCCTGCGTGTACGTCCCCGCCCAGATCTTCTCATACAACCAGCAGACGGTATCGTACCGTGCGATCAGATGGTTCTCCAGCACTGCGTATGCGCCGCGGCAGGCCTCGATGTCCGCATTGAGCACCGCATTATCGAGCAGCCACGGGAAGTCCCGCACCTTGCCGGCAGCGGTCTGCGCGATTCGTGAGATGATCTGCGGGTTGGCCCGTACGATCGTGTCGAGCGCGGACTTCGCTCCGGCGAATCGACGGAAGCAGGCCTCGGCGTCGCGGTACATGCCGATCAACTCGTTCAGGCGCTGCGACCGCTTCGAGAGCACGGCCTCGCGGCTCACGGCCCCACTGGAGGGGGGCGTGCCGCCGATGAGCGCCGCAGCCACCTGGTTGCTCATCCCCTTCACTTCCGCTTCGGGGCGCGCGTCGTCGTGCAGGATCGTGCGCAACTGGAACTGCGCGCTCTCCACGTTCTGGATCGCAAGCTGTTGCTCGCGCAGGAAGTCCGACGACTTCGTGGCATAGCAGGCATAGTTGTCGTTGATGATCCTGAGCAGCTCGATGGCGTTGTCGGCAATGCGTCCTGCGTCGGGATCCTCCACCACGACGGTGTAGACACGGCCGCGCTTGTCGCGCCGACGCTCGACGCGCTTGTTGCTCCAGATGTTGTTGCGCCGATCGCGGATCTCCACGTTGTTCACCAGATCCTTCAGCTCCTGCAACCGCATCGACACGGAGACTCCGCTCGAGCGGTCGTCGCGGCCGATGCCCGTCACCGTGCTCGCCGCCGGTGGCGCCGTGTTGGAGCCCATCAGCGTCGCGCGCGCGTCGTTGGCCGCGTATCCGGTGGTCATCACCGCGAGCGTGCGCGAGTCGGTCGTCAGATAGCTCAACGTTCCGTTCAGGTTCTTGACGCGCAGGATCACGTTGCTCCCCAGGCGAACCGCCACGGTGGAGGTCGGGCGCTCGGCGCCGTACTCACGTTCGTAGAAGCTCGTGCCGCCGGAGACGGCGTCGTACTCGATCACCAGATCCTGAGCGTGCGCCACGGTCGCGACGGTCGCCAGGAGAACGAAGAGGAGTGGTCCGGTGAACGCGCGGTAAAATTCGGAACGACGAAGCATAACGCACCTGAACAATAGTGTGGTTGATTCGATCCTGTCTCGTTCGCACAAGGCCCGGCGATGTGAGCGCGAGGGCGGCGGCAACGGGGGGATACGAAAAAGGAGAGTCGCTGCGCCGGAGTGCCGCGGCACCGCGATGACACGGAGCCGTACCAAGCATAACATCCCTGATGGCGAATTGTTACGCCGGAGGGCCTGTCCTGCCGGGAGAATCCCGCGTCACTGAGCGTGCCGAATGGAGATGCTGTGGAATCGCGGCGTCAACGTAGCACCACCGGCTCATAAAGTCAAGGGGGGATGCGGGCAACCCGGCCTTCGCGCACGCGACGCGGCACGTGCGCCGGGCGAGCTTTGTATCGTGAAGCGATAAACCCGTGCCTCCCCCACCATATCGAGGAACACGACGCCGGCCGTGACGTCGCTCGGGCCGATGCCGTGCGCGTGATCGATGCCGCGCGGTGAAGGCATCGCCGTCGGTGAGGGCGATGCGTGGGGCGATCGTGGCAGCCTGTAACGGTGGTGCCGTGCGCGTAACTTTGCCGCTATGATGCCTGTACTGCCGAGGGCATATCCGCTCATGGCGCCCCGCGTGACCGGCACGATCTCACTATCACGATCGGCCCGACTGTTCAACGATGGTCCGATGGAGGGAGGTCGAACGGAGGTCAACGGCGGGCCTCTGCCCGCGCATGCCCGCCGGGGATGTCGGGGGGGAACGGACATGCGGGCCGATGCGGCCGATGAAGTCCTTCAACAATTTGACGGGAGCAGCCGTATGGAACGATCCATCGACAAGATCATCAGCGAGGCGATGAAGCAGGGGAAGTTCGACAACCTGCCGGGGAGCGGGAAGCCCTTGCCGCGCGACGAAAACGACACCACGCCGGCCGAGCTGCGCATGGCGTTCACCGTGCTGAAGAACGCAGGGTATGTGCCGGTCGAGGCGGAGTGGCTGCGCGAGATCGACGCGCTGAGCGACCGGTTGGCGAGGACGACCGATCCTGAGGAACGAACGCGGCTCACGCGAGAGATCGGAG
>CAZJYH010000097.1:0-11165 GCA_964549365.1 uncultured Alphaproteobacteria bacterium | reverse complement strand
CCGCCGAACTGCGTGAACATGTAGCAGTAGAGCACAACCGGATGATCGGCCTCCACGCGGAACGTGCTGTTCGAGATCCTTCCGCCGGCGGCAACCGTCATGCTGTCGGTGAGCGTGTTCGAATTCCTCAGGTACACCTCCTGGAACTTCCCTGCCTTCAACAACACGGAACTGTTGTAGTTCAGCCCCGTGATCTGCACCGATGTTTCCACCGGCGCGTACAGGAACACGGCCATCACGTCCTGAATGTTGGCCGAGTAGCGAGGATCGGTCAGGTTGGTCGTGGTGTCGGGGAAGGCGAGCACATACGTGCGCCCGGCGGACGTTGCATCCACCGGAATGGTTTGCGCGGATATCACGACCGGCGCGACCAGCAGGACCGCGACGGCGCCGACCAGAATGCGAAGGCTTCGCGCCATTCGAGAGACAAACGGCATGGCACAGCTCCGAACTGAGGGAGAGGAACAGTACGCTTATCCGGGGGGCGGACACTCACGCCAAATCTATCATGATTATCCCGCTTCTCCATCATTGCGCGGCCCGAAATTGCGGGAGATTTTCGCAAACCACGGCGGGACGGCGACTGCGGCGGCGGCATGTCTCATCGTTGAGGATATCGATGTGCGTCCGGGGGGGGGATCGAATGACCCGCCCGGCTCGCATTTCGTAACCCTCACGGAAAACGTGGGATGATCGCGCCCGTCTCCTTCGCGCGTCCCCCTCGCAGCAACGGAAGACGGCCGCACGGCGATGAGCCGTACGGCCGCGTTCGAGAGTTACGGCCAATGGGGCGGCCGCCGAATGTTTCGGCCGCCGAAAGGATCAGCGCACGAACACCACCGGCGTCACGATCGCCCGATTCCCGACGATCAGCCTGCAGTAGTAGACGCCCGATGCGACGGCCGGGTCTCCCCACGTCGCCGTGTGCGTGCCGGCTCCGTTCTCCGCCTGATCGAGCGCGGCAACGCGACGGCCGATCGCGTCGTAGACCTCGATGCGCGCGGTCCCGCGCTCGCGCAATGCATAGCGCATGGTGATTCCGCCCGCCGTTGCGTATGCATCGAATCGCTCAACGGCCGCGGCATCTTCTTCGACGCCGTGGGAGCAGTCCGCGAACGCTGCGACGCGCCCGGCGGAGTCGCAGGGCGAGTGATCACCCTGAACCGTCAACACCGCCGATTTCGCACCGCACGAACGCGGGCGGAACTCGATCGCCACGGCCATCGTGTCGCCCGGCACCAATACGGTCGGGAATGCGGGAAGGCCCGACGGATCGATCCAGAACTCCGATGCGTCGCCCCCACCGAGCTCGAGACTCGTCACGATGGTCGGGCGCGACAACAGCGCACGAATCACCACCGTGCGTTTCAACGCCTGGGTTGCGGGGTACGCGCCGACGAACGCGACGGTGCCGAGATCCTCGCGAGGGATCGCCAGATGCGACTCGCCGCCGGCGCCCCGCACGGTTTCGACGATCGTTCGCCCGTTCCTGGTGCGAAGCGTCAGCTGCGCGTTGTAGTAGCGTTCCTCCGTCGGCGCGAAGCGAATCTTCTGATGTCGCGGCGCCGCGCCGCGCCCCTCGATGACGTCGCCGGCGGAGATGGTAGTAAGCGGATCGGATTTGTCGAACGTGATGAACCCATCGACCACGTCCTTCCCTTCGAGCACGAGCGACACAACGGTGTCCGACGTCGGCCCGATGTTCCCGACGCTGATCTCGCCGTCGTATCCGGTTGCGGTGTTCTTCGTGCATGGGTTGCCGGCGATCACCCACTGCAGGCCGAAGTCCAGCCCGAGCATCGTCACACCCGGCTCGACGACGACGGCGCGCCAGATGCTGGTGTCGCGCGTTGCGCGGGTGTTGGCCCAGATCCGCGCAACCACCTCTTTGTTGCCGAGCGCGGCCTTCATCGGATCGAACGCAACGTTGATGTTGATGCAGTCGTTCGGCTGCAGCGTGGTTGTCGCCAACGCGGCGATCTCGCTCTGGTCGATCGAGAACGAGGAGTCGTCCCATGTGATCAGCTTGCTCGGATCGGGATCGCCCGGCCTGCTGAACGAGATCGGCTCGGAGCCGATGTTGCAGATGCGCATGGTCATCGTGCGGGGCGCATCGTCGATGCCGCGAGCGAAGGCGCCGAACTCGAGATCGTTCACGGTGATGTTCGCGGCCGCGCTCCCCTGCGCCCTGGCCGCCTCGGCGCCCGCCGATGCCGACAGTACCGCGATGAGCATCCAACGCATAACCCGGTGCATCGCATCGGAGTGGGAATGTCGACGATTCACTGCCATGGTTCGTTCCCGTAATTGCTGTCGAGGAATACCGCGCGGCGCCCATCGACTCGATGCACGCGCCGGCTCTGGTTCACGATCGATGCGATCCCGGCGTCCGCGCAACGGACACCGGGATCCACATGAATTGAACACATCAATGGCTGCAAAAGTATCACCGAAGCACGATACAGGGGACGGTGATTACGTCCCCGCCGGCGGTGAGTCTGCAGAAATACGTGCCGGCCGGCGCCTCGTTTACCTCCCAGCGCAGCGTCCCCTCGCCGGCGGCGACATGCCCGTCGGCAAGCACCGCCACGCGGACACCGCGTGCATCGAACATCTCGGCGCGCATATCCATAGGCACCGCAAGCGCGTATCTGAACCGAACAACCCCGGGCCCCGAGCCCAGAACAGCAAGGGCCGTCCCGGTCGAACGATCGAGCGATACCGACGACGTCGGGTGAATCACACCGATCCACACGGAGCTGTCGGGCGAAGCCGGCGGCGCCGCCCACACCACACCGTGGGTTCTGAACGTGCCGATGTTGTCCGTCCGCAGGCGTACCGGTATCTGGATGCAGCCACCGGGAACCAGCGTGGTGCTCTTCAGCGAGGCGATCAGTGCCGTATCGATCGTGAAGTTGGTGTCGCTCCACGTGATCAGCTTCGTCGGGTCGGACGTATTCGGGTTCGAGAACGAGAGCGGCGCGTTGCCGATGTTGCAGATCGCGAGCGGCAACTCGATCGGCTGAGCAAATTGACGATTGGCACCGAACTCCAGACGGTTGACCGACGGCTTCGGCAGCGACGTCCCGACCTCGACCGGCAGGCGAATCGCGCCGCAATCGAGTTCCACCACCAGCGTGTCGTACGCCGAGCGCGTGTCGGTGGGCGTCACGTCGATGGTAACCGTGATGGAATCAGCCGGTGCGAGCGACGACGGGAAGGTCCGCGGAAGAAGCGACCGCATCGTGTACGGCGCGACGCCCCGCGCAAGCCGCACCTTCTTCACGTTCACCGGACGAGTCAGCGGATTGCGAACCGTCACCGAGCGCGTGGCGGTGATGCCGGGGAGCACGGTGCCGAACAGGATCGAGTCGGCCGGCGCCGTCACGACGATCGAGGCGGTCAGATCGATCGTTGTGGTGGTCGTCGCGCCGGTGCGATCGGTCACCATCACCTCGGCGTGCATGTCCTTCAGCGGATCGATCGGAGCGATATCGGCATCAGCGGACGTCGCGCCGGTTAGCCCGCCTCCGGCGGGTGTCAGGTTGGCGATCACGGCGTTTCGCGAGGACGCTCCGAGCATGATCGATCGCAGTCCGGCCGGATTGTTGTTCGTGGCCTCCACATGCAACGCGACGGAGCACGCCGTGCGTGAGGTGTCGAGGCGAAGCACGTCGGCCGTCCGAGCCAATGAGCGGCGCGGTGCCAGCGGGTATCCGTACGACAGCGCCGAATACTCCTCATACTCCGCCGGATGCATGGCGCTCGCGGTTACGCGGTCGCCGCCGTCCTTCCGTCGGGCCGCACCGGGGCGATAGATCTCCTCGCCGCGCGCCAGCCCGTAGACCGTCCCCCCGAACGTGCCTCCGTCCCTCGCGTACACCCAATGGCTCTCGCCGGGCGTGACGCTCATCGTCCCCCAGATGAGATCGGTCCCCGGAATCCTCCGTGTCAGCGGGAACGGCCTCCCATCCTCGCGAACGAGCCCTCTGGCCGTCACCGTGTCGGTGACGACGTTGATGAAGGATTCCATGCCGCCGGGATTGCTCGGCGCGTAGAACGGCGCGAAGGACGACCACTGCTCGCGCGGCGTCACCTCGGCCATGTAGGGCGCCCAGCCCTCGAACGTCTGCGCGGGGACACCGAACTGCGTCGGCACCTCGGAGACCTTCCGTACCACGGCCGCCGAGTGCATCATCAGCATCGCCGGCTTCTCGGTCTCGAAATACGCCGCCGCCGAAATGCCGACCGAAAGCTCGGTCAGCGTATCCCTCTTGGTGACCTTTATGGGCACCTTGGTATCGCCCCCCGGCTGCAGCTCATACCCCTTCAGGTTCGCCTCGCCGGTGGTGTTGTAGACGCGCACGTACTCCCGATGCCGTTCGACGGGCGCACCCGCGCCCGGGCGGCGCGCGTCCCAGGTCGGCAGCCAGGCGAACTTCCTGCCGTGTTGCGATGTCGGCGGGATCCATTCCATGAACATGTTCTTGAACGCGTTGCCGGTCAGGGGCACCTCGTCGGCACTGAACATCGCACGCGTGTTCCCGCTGATCACACCGACCGGCCGGCTGGAGGTGATCTCGGCCGCGGCGATATCATCCTGCATCTCGGCATCGATGCTCGTATCGACACGGCTTTGAACCTGGTAAACGTCCCCCGCGTTGAGGATGACCATCATCCTCGGCGTCCCTCCCACCGGCCGCAATCCCGCCGGGAAGGTGATCGTAACCGTTGTGCTGTCGTACGCGGCGATCACAAGAATCTCCGCCGGCGCCGGCTTTGGAAGGTGCGGGAGCTTGATCTCGTCCGGTGAAAGAAGATCCCGCACGATCTCGCCCGAGACGCATGCGGCATAGTGCTTCGTATCCCAGGCCTCCACCGGAATGGGAGTCCAAGCCTCGGCATACTGTTTCCCGGCAACGTAGCAGTAGAGCACGATCGGCTCGCGCGCCTGCACCCGTGTTGCTCGATGTACCACCGTGTTGATCTCCGGCACAATCGACGCAAGGGTCGGCTTGTAGGCCTTGAACTCGCCCGCTTTCAACGGCAGCACCGTCCGGGCTCCGGCGGCATCGTCGATCGTCACGGAGTTGTCGACCGCCGAATACATCCACAACGATGTTTCCGGAACAACACGGTTGTTCGGGAAGCGTGGATCGATACGATTCGTCGTGGTGTCGGGAAACGCGATGTAGTACAACCGCCCGGCCGTCATCGGATCGAGCGGTGGCGATATCGTCTGCGCGCCGGCACGATGCGGCGTGAGCGCGAGGCTCATCAACAGAACGCAAACGAATGGAACGCCGAGGGATCGTATCACGATATGCATGGGTGCTCTTTGACGTAGGTGGAACGCCATCCGGCCGGAGATCCAGGGCGATCGAAATACATGGGAAGAATTGTCCGCGCTCAACGGGCGACGTTCTCGATGCGGCGATTCGTACAGCCACATCGAGAACGCCATTGGTGCTCATGGAGCGATGTTATCAACAATCAAGACCAACGATGCGGCCCGGAGGTCACCGAACCAGCACGCAGGAGGCCAGACTCACGAAACCGCCGACGCTGATCCGGCAGTAGTACGTGCCGTTCGGCAACCCCGCAGTGGGCCAGACGGCCCGGTGTTCGCCGGCGGCGATCGGCTCGTCGACAAGCAGCGCAACGCGCTCACCGATCGCATTGAAGGCCTCCAGGCGCAAATGTCCGGCCGTAGGAAGCGTGTACAGAATCTGCACCGCGCCGCCGTTCTCACGGTGAACGTCGAGACGATATCCCGCAAGCTGTGCGGCCCGCGCGTCGCTTGCCGCCAGAACGTTCGCCCGCCATACGGCCGAATCGGGTTCGCCGTCCGCATAGATCAGCACATGCGCCTCGTGCACGCCGTCGGCGGCCTGCGACGGGTTGAACGCAACGGGGATCTCGACGGCCTCGTCCGGCTTCAGCACACGGTTGCCGAGCGCGGCGAGCACGCCGGGTTCGATCGAGAACGCCGGATCGTCCCAGACGATCACCGCCCCTGTGTCGGCGGAGTGTGCCGCCTCTGTACGCGCGCGCGCAAGGCGCACATCCGCATCACCGACGTTGCGTACCGTGAAGAGCAGGCTCTTCGGCGTGTCGACTCCCCTGACCAGCAACCCGATGTCCTTACCCTTCCCGTCAAGCACCGGAATGCGCGGACCGGATACCAACGCCTGCTTCACGACGGCACACGAGGTCCTGAACGTCAGCGTGTCGACCGAGCGCCGCAGGAAGCTCTTTCGATTGAACGCAACGCGCACCGTCATCCTCGCGCCGGGTGCGAGCACCGTGGGGACGGCGGGCGTCGTCGAGACGACGGAGAATCCCTGCGTTCCCGATGCAAGCTCAACACCCTTCACGGTCAGGGGCTGCGTCGTCGGATTCGTCAGCGTGACGGTCTGGATCGTCGAGACATACGGAGGCGGATCGCCGAAATTGTTGCGCAGCGCCGGCGTCACGTCCAGACGTTCGGCAACCCAGGTGAATGCAACCTGCCAGGACTTTCCGGAGCGATCCTTGATCAGCATCACCGCGCGCGCATCCTTCGACGGGTCGATCGCCTCGACGCGCAGCACGGCATTCGTCCGGCCGACCAGATCCGACAGCTTCACCGGATCGATCGTGGCGAGCCTTGCGTTGACGATGGTGTCCGGGTCGAGCGTCACCGAGCGCAAACCGACGGGGTTCAGGTTGACGGCGCGAAGCGTGATCTTCATCGCCCCGCATTCCAGCGTCGTGTCGATCCGCAGCGTGTCCGACCCGCTCAGGAACCGGCGGCGTGCCGTCAGCGGATATCCGTACGAGAGCGCGTTGTACTCCTCGAACTCGGCGGGATGTGCAGTGGCCGCGGCGCTTGCGATCGTGCGCACATCACCGTCGTCACGCCGTCGCGTGCCGCCCGGTCGATATTTCTCCTCGCCTCGAAACTGCCCGAAGACCATGCCCGTGAAGGTGCCTCCGTTCTTCGCATGCACCCAATGATCCTCACCGGGTGAAACGTTCATCGTCCCCCAGATGAGATCCGTCCCGGGAATCTTTCTGTTCAGGAGAAACGCCGACCCGTTCTCGCGCACGAGTACCTTGGCAGTCACCGTGTCGGTGACCACGCTGATGAACGACTGCATCGCGCCTGGATTCGTCGGGGCGTAGTACGGCGCGAAGTTTCCCCACTGCTCACGCGGAACCAGCGAGACCATGTACGGCGCCCACCCTTCGAACTCCTGCGCCGGAACGCCGTAGCCGGTCGGCGTCGAGGAGATCTGGCGGATGATCGCCATGGAGTGCATCATCGCCATCGTCGGCCCCTCCGTCTCGACGTAGACACCGGCGGCGGTGCCGAAGGCCATCTCGCTGCACGTGTCGCGCCCCGATATGACGAAATGGGTCTGTGCGGTGCTGGCATTGAGCATATAGCCCTTCATTGCTCCCGCCTTGGACGTGTTGTAGACACGCAGGTATTCACGCCGACGTTCGGCCACCGCGCCCGACCCCATCCGCCGCGAGTCGTAGGTCGGAAACCAGACGAACTTCCGCCCGTGCTGCTCGAGGGGCGTCAACCACTCGATCATCGGGTTCATGTAGGCATTCCCCACCAGCGGCGTGTCCTCCGCGTTGACTCGCGCGCGGGTGTTGCCGCTGATCACGCCGACCGGCTTGTCGGCGCTGATGACCGTCCCTGCGATGTCGTCCCCGCGAACACCGCTTGCGGTGTCGACGATGCTCTGCACCTGAAAGGTCTCCCCCTCGTTCAGCTTGACCGTGGCAGGGGGATTCCCGAGAAATCGCATGCCCGCCGGCGGTGTGATCGTCACCGTCGTGCTGTCGAAACCGGCCACCACCAGCACCCCGGCCGGAGCCGAGAGCGGACTCCGCTTAACCTTCACCTCATCCGACACGCTGATCGATTGCAGCCGTTCCCCCGGCACACAGGCGGCGGTGTATCTCGTTCCCCAGGCATCGACGGGAAGCGGTGTCCAGGTCTCGGCTCCCTGGTATGCGGCGGCGTAACAGTACATCACGATCGGCACGTCGGATTCGACGCGCACGCTCCCCTTGCCGACGGTGTTGATCGCGGCGACCACAGGGTTCGACTTGAACTGGTAGACCTTGAACTTACCGGGATCAAGGCTGACAACGTCCGCATTGCCGCCGCCGGTTGTGATTCTGACCTTGTTGGCAACCGGGGACCAGAGCCAGAGATTGTTCTCGGACACGACGCGGTTGTTCGGGAACCGCGGATCGATGCGATTGCCGGCAGTGTCGGGAAACGCCACGTAATACAACGTGCCGGCTCCGTCCAGATCAAGATCCGCCGGCAACTGCGGCCGGGCAACCTGCGAAGCAAGGCACCAGATCGTGGCGACACACATCGCCGTCGAAACACAGGAGCGGAGTAACGAGAAGGTCAGTGCGGTCATAATGTAGATCATAATGTACTCGGCAATTTCGCGTCCGGCCACGCGGGCACGAACGGCGTTTCAAAAAATGCGGAAGGGTTGAGTCGCCGGCCGAACGCATCGCCTGAGACGCATTCGACACCGCACGCCTGCGGCGCTCCATGCAAGAGATGGGACACGGGTATCCCATAACACGCAAGCGGCCCGAAGGTTGGTGCCTGCGCCGTGCGGAGCTACCGCATCACCACGCACGAGGGATGCGACACGCACTCGCGAGACCGGTATTTGCGCCGGGTTGGTCCGCGGGGATGGTGGATAAATCGGGTCTACGCAACGGTAGAACCCGCAGGAACGTCCGATGTTCAGCATCGGTCGATCGGGACGCAACGGGGCACATGGGAAATTGTGCATGCCGCTCCCGACAGGAACTACTCATTTACTACGCATGCGCGTGACGACACGTCACGAAGCGGCAGCCTCGCCCGGATTCAACACGCGCCTGAGGACTGTCTCTGCGCCGGACCGACGCTCAGGACGGTTCCTGTTCGAGGATAACCACGGCCATGGCGGTGGCGTCGGTGTGCGTCAGGGAAAGATGTGCCCGCATGCCCGCCGCCAGCTCGCGGGCCCGACCATGCAACTCGAGCACGGGGCGCCCGCCGAGCGCACGGCGCACCTCGATGTCGCGCCAGAACACACCGACGCGCATGCCGGTGCCGAGCGCCTTGGAGAACGCCTCCTTCGCGGCGAACCGCGCCGCATAACGTTCCGCCATCCGGCGCGGGTTTCTCCGGCAGTAGGCGATCTCCAGATCGGTGAACACGCGGCGCTCGAAGCGTTCGCCGTACTCCGCAAGCGCGGCGGCGATACGATCCACCTCGGCCAGATCCGTTCCGATGCCGACGATCATCTCCGCCCCTCCGCTTCGTATGGCCCCTGCACGATCGTCAAGAGATCCTTGATATCGTTCAGCACGTAATCCGCCTTCACCGTCTGATCGCCGAACGCGTCGCCGTACTTGGCGAACGCCGTCCTCATCCCCACCGCGGCCGCGCCCACCATGTCGCGCTCGGCCCAGTCACCAACCATGATCGCCTCCCCCGGCTGAACGCCGAGCATCGTGAGCGCAAGTTGAAACGGCGCGGGATCGGGCTTGCGGCGCCCGGTGTCGTCGAAGGTGACAACGTAGTCGAAGATGTGATGGAAGTTGATGTAACACAGGCGCAGCCAGGCCTCGCGGGTGGGGGCGTCGGAGAGCACCGCCAGGCGCACGCCGCGCTTGACCAGCTCCATGAGCGTTGCCGACACGTGCGGATAGGGCTTCAACGCCGCCTCGCGGGCGCGGCGATACGCCACGATCCCCGCCGAGAGCATCTTGTGATCGATCCTACCGAGGATGTTCGTCAGCAGCTCGTCGAACACCTTCTGGTACTCGATCCCCTGCTCGCCGTAGATCTTGTCGACGTGCTCCTTCACGTCGCCGAAGTTCATGTTCAGCCCGGCATCGATCATCGCGGTGATGGCCGCGTCGACCGCCTGGCGTTTCATCGCCATGAAGTCCACCAGCGTATTGTCAAGATCGAACACGACCGCTTTGATCATCGATACTTCCGGTTGTTCAGGGTGCCATGCAATCGTCGTGAAGATACCGCTTTTGCGAACGGCCGGTGGGCGGGCACGCCGCTGCATGCGGCCACGGGCGGCGTCGGCGGAGCCACCCCGACATCCGCGGCTGCCTTCTGCATCATTGTGTCATCGCCGATATCGGAACGAAACAGACGATCACACAACAGGTACTAGTGCTATGTTCGCGGTTTGAAACAGTGGAACGGGGCAGCCGGCCCCGAAGACAGGAGCACATCGCCGCCGGCATGCAACGCCCGGCCCGGAACGAACAACATGCGACAGACCTTTCCCACCGCCGAGGAGATCCTCGCGATCCCCGTCTCCGAACCGGAGCGATTGTTCGGTCCGGAGGAGGACGTGCATGCAACATACCTGCGGCTTGCACTGGAGTGGCACACCGACCGCAACGCCTCCCCGATCGCGGCGAACGTGATGGCGCACATCAACCTCCTCCACGACGAAGCGGAAGCCCGCATCGCCGCCGGAACGTGGTGCCACAACGGCACACTGACGCTGCACGGGACCGACGGCCGCACGCGGCGTCTGCGATTCCGGCGGCGGAGCACCTTCGAGCTCGGTGAGACCTACTCTGCCGACACCGCGCTCGTCTTCGTGGTACGCGATGAGTTCCGCGACCTGGTCGACAATGCCGAGCGTGGGATCAGATCGTTCCGGTACGCCTCCGAGTCCATGCGTCAGGAGATGTCCCGGTGGCTTCCATCGATCGTCGAGCGTTTCAGCACGCCGGGCGGAGCGCACGTTCTGGTGATCGGGAAACCCGCGGACGCATACTTCCTGAGCGATGTGCTGCGGGCTTCGGGCGGGAGGCTGGGCGCGCATCACGTCGGCTGGATTCTCAACACGGTCTACAACATCGCGTGTTATCTGGAGTATGCCGGCATCGCCCACAACGCCATCGCGCTCGACACGTTTCTCATCTCGCCGACGCAGCACACCGGAATGTTGCTCGGCGGCTGGTGGTTCGCGCGCCCGATCGGCACGGCCTTCGCCGCACTGCCGGCGCGCAGCTACGACTACATCCCGGTGGATGTACTGCGTGGGAACATCGTGAGCCACGAGTTGGATCTGATACTGATTCGGGCGCTGGGCCGTGAGCTGCTCGGC
>CAZJYH010000096.1:0-11218 GCA_964549365.1 uncultured Alphaproteobacteria bacterium | reverse complement strand
CGCTTGCCCGGTTGCCCCGCCCCGTGCGTACCGTGGCGCTTTGGTTCATCGTGACCTTGACGGTGGGGTATACCACCGGGCTCGTGTTCGTTGCGCACACCACGTCGATGACGCCCACTGGCGTGCGCGATCGCTATCGAGGCAACCAAAACGAGGGAACGGATGAAGTCGGGGAGGCCAGGCCGTTGGGCCGCAACGGCTCGACGCCGACGCAAGTCCCCGCCGCGGTCGACACCGGAGCTGTGGTCGACACCGGAGCCGTGGCGGCGACGGGAGCCGCGGTCGACACGGGGGCGGTGGTTCCGACCATCGACACGAACGCCGCTCCTTCCACTGCGACGGTCGAGCAGCCGGAGATGAAATTCCGCAAGTCGTTGCCGGAGATGCTGAACATCACCCACACGCACATCCTGGCGATGGCGAGCTTCCTGTTGCCGGTCGCGCTGCTGTTCGCGTTCTCATCGCGCGTGCGCGGAAGGTGGAAGACGTTTCTGTTGGTCGAGCCGTTCGTAGCGCTCCTCGTGTCGTTCGGAGCGATGTGGGCGATGTGGGGCGTACACCCGGCGTTCTCGTACCTGCTCGTGCTCAGCTCGTGCTCGTTTGCGTTCTGCCTGTACGCCATGTTGCTCCTCTCGTTCGTGGAACTGTGGCGGGCGCGGACGGCCGAGGATTGATGAATTGACGGCCGGTGCAACAAGTCGATGGTTCGGCGTTGCGCGGCGGCCCGGCCTCCCGGCCGGATGTGGACCAGGAACGATCATAGTGATGAACGATGGAGCTTCGATGAAGCACGCGAACTACAACCATGGACCCCACCGAGGGGAGACCGACGCTCGGCAGGCTGCCGGTATCGGTCGGCGCGGTTTCGTGAAGGCGCTCGGCCTTGCCGCCGCCGGCCTTGCATTGCCCGGTGGCGGCGTGCTTCGTGCGATGCTGCGCGATCACGGCGCCGAGGTGGTTCGGCACTCGACGTTTCTGATGGGACAGATCACCAACGTCACCATCGTGACCTCCGACGCGCCCCATGCACGACGGGTCGTGACCATGATGTTCGAAGAGCTTCGCCGACTGGAGAAGCTGTTCAGCGTCTATGATCCCGAAAGCCAGGCGAGCGCCGTGAATCGCTCCGCCGGCCGCTCGGCCGTTTCCGCTGCTCCGGAGCTTGTGGAACTGCTCGAACATGCGCGTTCGATCGCGCGCGCCACACGCGGTGCCCTCGACATCACGGTGGAGCCGTTGATGCGGTTGTGGGGATTTCGCGGGGGGGCGGGGAAGACGCGTCCCACCGATCGCGAGGTGCATCGGGTTCTCGACGCTGTCGGCATCGATGCGCTGGCCATCGAGGGCGATGCCATAGGGCTGACGAGGTCCGGCGCCGCAATCGACCTCGGTGGCGTCGCCGTTGGATATGCGCTCGACCGTGCCGCCGCGATTGCCGGAAGGGAGGGGATCACCTCGGCGCTGATCGAGATGAGCGGCGACTTCCGTGCGATCGGCGCACCGCCGGAATCCGAGCGCGGCTGGGAGATCGGCATACAGGATCCGGTGCGTCGTGATGCGCTTTCTGCAACGCGGTACATTCGTGACGCGGGCCTCTCCACCAGCGGCAACTACGCCAACACCGTGATCTATCACGCCAGGAAGTACGGGCACATCTTCGATCCGCATCGCGGATTGCCGGCGCATCGCGTTCACAGCGCCACGGTGATCGCGCCGACCGCGACGCTCGCCGACGCCTATTCAACGGCCCTTTTCGTTGCCGCCGATCGCGCGATTCTCCCGGCGGGATGTTCCGGGCTTATCGTCTAGTGGATTGTGGCGGCACCGTGCCGCGTGCTGTCCTGGTTGGTCACGAGGTCCGGCGGCGCATGCGAGACCATCGGCCCCCGGAAGCGGAACCTCGCACGCGTGGTTTCACTGCATTTCATAGTTTCGCACCGCTATACCCTTCCTCGTCGATCCCGATCATTCAACGCGGTTCGTCCGTATGACAACACGTCGCCAGTTTCTGAAACAGGCCGGCACCCTGGCGCTCGGCGCCCCGTTCCTGGCCGGCAGAGGATTGCGGCCGTACACCCCGTCATGCATCATCATTGGCGCGGGGCTTGCCGGGCTTGCCGCCGCCTACCGATTGAAGAGGGCGGGGTGGAGCGTAACGGTGCTCGAGGCGCGCGATCGTGTGGGCGGGCGCGTGTTCACCTACCGGATGCCCGAGAATCCGGCGTTGCACTGCGAGCTCGGAGCCGAGTGGGTCGGGGCCAGCCACGAGCGCATGCGGGCACTTTGCGCCGAGTTCACGATCCCCTTGCGCGATCATCGTTTCAAGGCAACGCTCCTTCGCGACGGTGCGATCGTCGGCCCCGGCGACTGGCGATTTTCTCCCGAGGCCGACGCGGCATTCGCGAAGTTCCGGAAGGATTTTGAAAGCTATCGCCAGCAGGACAAGGTGCGTCTGGATCGACTGGACTGGTGGACCTGGTTGGAGCAGATCGGCTTTACCCAGGACGATCTGCGCCTGCGTGATCTCTTCGACAGCACGGACTTCGGTGAATCGATCCGGCAGGTCTCGGCATATGCGGCGGCCACGGAGTATCTGGAGTCGAGCCCGGAGAACGAGATGGACTTCAAGATGGAAGGGGGGAACTCCCGGCTGATCGATGAGCTGGCGCGACGCATCGGGGCCGAGGCAATTCGCACCGGCGCGCCGGTGACGGCGATCAGGCAGGCCCGTGGGCGCGTGAGTGTCAGCGCGGCCGGGAGCGACCATACGGCCGATGCCTGCATCTGCACGGTGCCGGCGCGGGTGCTGGGAGCGATCCGCTTCGACCCGCCGTTGCCCGCCGCACAAAGCGCGGCCGCGGAGCAGTTGCAGTACGCGCGCATCGTGAAGAACTCCGTGCTCTACGGCGAACGCTTCTGGAAGGCGGACAACTTCTCACTGGTGAGCGATCTGACCTCGCACTACTACTTCCACACCACGCAGGGCCAGGTTGGAACCGACGGGATACTGACGGCCTATGCGATCGGGGAGAAGGCTGATGTGCTGGCGGCGCAGTCAGACCGACGCAGAATGGAGATCATCACCCGCGACCTGGTGGCGCTGGAGCCTCGGGCCCCCGCGCTTGCGAAGGGGATCGTCTCCTATGCATGGCAGCGCGATAAATACACGCATGGCGCCTATGCGGTATATCGCCCGGGGCAGTGGTTCACCGTGCGGCCGGTGTTGGCCCGTCCGCACGGCAAGGTGCTGTTTGCGGGGGAGCATCTCGCCGAATGGCAGGGCTTCATGGAGGGGGCGGTGGTCACCGGCGAGGGGGCTGCCGATGCGTTGATACGTTGAACCGGAAAACAATCGAGCCCCCGCGGATCTTCCACGGGGGCTCGCCCATGTCGGGGTGCCGCGCGTGGGGTGAACGCGCATGTACCCCGACCCGGAGTCCTGGTCGTGTGCCGTCCGCCTTCGGTGCCTTATGGAAGTCGGAACAGCAGGCCGCCCGTGATCGAGAGGTCGCGCGGCGTCCACGCGGCTCGATCCAGCGGATTCGATGCGCCGTTGGTCTGTTCGATCAGGCCGTACGAGTAGCGAGCATCGGCCGTGAGGGCCACCCCGGGGCTCAGCGAATACGCCACGCCGCCGCCGGCTTCGAGCGATGCGGTGAACGAGCTTGCGCCCTGCATCGGCTCAACCGAGGTTTCGCCCACGCGGGTACGCGTTGCCGAGAGAACCGTGCCGATGTTCGTTCCGGCGAGCAGATACACCTGGAGTGCCGAGCCCCCGAACCCGATCTTCAGATCCAGCGGGACCTCCAGGCAGTTCATGTTGTTGATGTCGGCGAGCGTTGCGGAGCCGGCGCCCTGGACGGTCGGCGCAACAGTGAACGAAAGCCGGCGCCGTACGTAGCGGGCGCCGATCTGGAACCGGAGCGGGGGGGCGACGGCAAACGATGCTGTGGCGCCGAGCACCATATCGTTGCGCGATGCGGTGACGATATCGGATACGGCGGTCGGGTTCGAGACGTCGACGCCGGCGGTGATGCCGAGCTCGAGCGTCTGCGCGCTTGTGCCTGCGAATGCCGTCAACGCCAGTAAGGGCGTGATGAGGGATAGCAATCGGAATCGGCGATGCATGTCTGGACCTCCTGCTTGGATTGATCTTGCTGCCCTGGACCGAGCAGATGACAACCCGTGCCCGCTCGAACGAGAGAGCACGCGCATTGGAATTGCCGAGCGATACGAACTGGAAAATCGAGGGTTGGCAGAATTGGACCTCTGCCGTTGGACCTCGTTACGGACACCATGAATATAGGGTGGTTCGGGCTGGATGCAAAGGGAAGAGTTTGCCGTGGGCTGCGATTATCATCGTGGTGCGATGTGCCGGCCTATGGGGGCATGCGCGCGGCCGGGAGATTCGGATCCTTCACGAGCCCGGGCGTGCCGCGGTGACGTCTCCGTTCAGGAGACCGTGCGCGATTCATCGAGCTCGCGGAGGCTCTCCTCCAGCAATGCAAGCTGGATCGACGCCTCTTCCATGCGGGCGTTGAGCAGATCCGACTCCGCGGTGGACGTCGAGCGGCTGGTGATCGTGATCACGCGAATGTGGTTGACCTCCAGAGCGGCGGCGAGCGTGTTGAGGTTGTTGCCGAGCCCGCTCAGCTTCGCGTCGAGCGCCTCGACCGACGCGAGCAGATCGCGCCGAGCGTCGACGATCATGGCGAGGTCGGCACGCTCCCGCTCGGTCTGTGCCTCGGCCAGCCGCCGTTCGAGCCGCGCAATCTCGTCGATCAGCGTGTGCGGATTGTATCGACGGAGATGCCGATCGGTCTGGCGGATGTTCGTATGAAGCGTGCGCACGCTTCGTTTGGCGTCGCGAAGCACACGGTTGTACCCTTGGAACAGGTTCCGACTCGCACCGGGGGCCGAGCGTATCGCGCGGTGTGTCAGCTTGATCGTCTGGAGCGCTCCGGTGTATTGCCGGGTCAGAGCGGAGATGCGCCGTGCCTGCTCGATCTTGTAGAGGCCCGAGTTGATATACCCGACGATGGAGCGGCGCGTGCCGCCGACGGAGCTTGCCGAGCTTGTCAGGCCCATCGGAGCTGCAGGTCCGCTCCCGATTCCGAGCCGGCGGGCCAGCGCAACCACGCCGTCGAGGGCGCCCGTGATCAGGCGGGCCATCATTTCGCCCAGGCCGTCGTGTCCGGTTGTTCTCGACATATCCCGATGGTTGTTCATGCGTTGAGTATCGATCGTTTGAGGGAAGTTACGAGAAGCGCCCGCGCCGCCGACGGCAATCGTCGTCGCCCCATGCGATCGGCACCGAGGATAGACGTTCAAGATCCCGAGTTCGTTCCATATTCCTGCGCTGCCTCGCTCCCCATGCGGCAGGACTACTGCCGATTCGACTCCGCGTATGCGTAGCTCGTGCAGGAATGTTGCACCCGCGGCGTGCGGAGCGGATCGGAGCGTCGGTCCGTGGCGCGTCGGGAGGGATCGTGCGTTCGGCGTCGCCGCATGTTCCTATCGTTACACACGATCGGGGGGTGAATGTCGATATTTGCGGCTCTCGACAATCTCACCGGTCTATCAACTGAACCAACGCTCATGAGCTACCGAATCGAACGGGATACGATGGGGGAGATGCAGGTCCCCACGGATCGTTACTACGGCGCGCAGACGGCGCGCTCCCTTCAGAACTTCAAGATCGGCGGCGATCGCTTCCCGCGCGAGATGATTCGCGCGCTCGGCGTCCTGAAGAAGGCGGCGGCGCTCGCCAACGCGGAGCTGGGGCTGCTTCCCGGAGAGAAGGCGGATCTGATCGTTCGAGCCGCCGATGAGGTGATCGACGGCGTGCTGGACGATCATTTCCCGCTGGTGGTATGGCAGACCGGGAGCGGCACGCAGACGAACATGAACGCCAACGAGGTGATCGCCAATCGGGCGATCGAGCTGGCGGGCGGCGAGCTGGGCAGCAAGAACCCGGTGCATCCGAACGACGACGTCAACAGGGCGCAGTCGTCCAACGATACCTTCCCGACCGCGATGCACATCGCCGCGGCCGAGCGCGTGGTCCGGCACTTGATTCCGCGTGTGGCCGGACTGCGCGACACGCTTCGCGCCAAGAGCGAGGAGTACATGGGCGTGGTGAAGATCGGCCGCACGCACTTGATGGACGCCACGCCGCTGACGCTCGGGCAGGAGATCTCGGGCTGGGTTCAGCAGTTGGACAATGATCTCGTACGTCTGACGACGGCGCTCGACGGCCTCTACGAGCTTGCGCTGGGGGGGACGGCGGTCGGCACCGGATTGAACACGCATCCGGACTTCGCGGTTTCGGGCGCCGAGAAGATCGCGATGATCACGGGCCTGCCGTTCCGCACGGCGCCGAACAAGTTCGAGTCGTTGGCGGCACATGACGCGATCGTCTTCATGTCCGGCGCGTTGAAGACGCTCGCCTGCTCGTTGATGAAGATCGCGAACGACGTGCGTTGGCTGGCGTCGGGCCCGCGCAGCGGCATCGGCGAGATCGCGATCCCCGAGAACGAGCCCGGCAGTTCGATCATGCCGGGGAAGGTGAACCCGACGCAGTCGGAGGCCATGACGATGGTCTGTGCGCAGGTGATCGGCAACGACGCGGCGATCGCCGTGGGCGGCATGTCCGGCAACTTCGAGCTGAACGTCTTCAAGCCGTTGATGATCTTCAACCTGCTCAACTCGATCCGTCTGCTCGGCGATGCGTGCGAAAGCTTCAACGAGCACTGCGCGGCCGGCATCGTCCCCGATCCGGCCGGGATCAGGAAGCATCTCGAAAACTCGCTGATGCTGGTCACCGCGTTGAACCCGCATATCGGTTACGACAACGCCGCTGCGATCGCGAAGAAGGCGCACAAGGAGGGGACCACGCTGCGGCAGGCGGCGCTGGAGCTGGGGCTGCTGACCGACGAGCAGTTCACCGCGTGGGTACGCCCGGAGTTGATGACCGGGCCCGGCGTTGAGGCCTGAGAGACGGTACCGCGAACATATCAAACCGTTCACTGCGGGCACGTTGTTCATCCTGAGCGACGTGCCCGCAGGCATATGAATTCTCCCCTTGCTCACCGCGGAGATTATTTGCATCATCTGGCCATCCGACGTGTACAGCGCACATTCATTTCAAGGATTTCTGTATGCATCACCGACACGTTATCCCCACGTTGTTGCTCGCAGTCACTGCCATCTTCACATCGTCTCGTTTGTACGGTCAGGACTGGGTTCGCGTCATCAATGTCCGGACGATCCACGATGTGGCCACTGTGAATGTGACCGGCGCGGCCGGGATCGATGAGTCGATCGAAAGTCCGGTGGCGTCCATGCCGAAGGCGATCGCGGCCGGTCGTTATCAGGTCGGCGTGTGGGCTCCTTCGGCGAAAACCGTGAGCTCCGTGGGTGCCGCGACGATCGACGCGCGCGGCGACTCCACCATGTTCACAATCGTCATCTCCGGGGGGGCGTCGACGAGGTACTCGGTCATTGCGCACAAAATGCGTACGGACGTTCCGCCGGACTCCGTGTACGCGCGCGTCGTCAACGCGTTGAGCGGCACGCCGAGCTTCTTGTATGATCTCGTCACGTTTGCCGACGAGGGAAGTTTTGTGCGCGGCTCGGTTACGATCGCCGACGTGGCGTCGGAGCATCACGGGATGAAGGCCGGCGACGTGAAGTTCACATGTTCTCCTGCGGGTGGGCGCCGGGTGGTTCGAGTCAGTAGTCGCCTCCTCGGCGCGGCGAACTGGTCGATAGTCGTAGTTGGGAACTATGACTCCACGAATCTCTCATCCATCGATGTCTACGGCGTTGATGACGCGTTTGTCGGACACCGGCAGATGCTGAGCCCCTATCCCTTCGAGTTGGCGGGACGTGGGATGGTGCGGTTCGCGAACACCCAGCCGACCGAGGTGGGCTATTCCAAGTTGACAACCCCGGAACTGCCGGGCACCACGGTGAATGTTGGCTCCGGCACGCAGACGGCGATGCGTACGGACATCGGCGGCCCGGCGCGGTTCGACCTGCTCGACGCCAACGAGAACCCGCTGGTCGCGATCACCGCGCCGCTTGCGGCCGGCCTTGTGCACACCGTGGTGCTGCACGACGACTCCGCGGCGCTCGGTCCGGCGATGACGGTGCTGTCGAGCGATGTCTACAACCATCCGTGGACGTTCGGTCGCACGACCGTTCGGGTTTTCCCGGCCTCCGGAGCGCTGCACGGATGTTCGATGGTGCTGCGCGATCGTGAGACCTCGGCGACCTCGACCTACTCCGATATCTACTATGCGGTCCCCACGTCGTATCGATTCGCCGCGGCCGGAAGCTCGGTCCTGACGATCACGAACATCAGAGGGAACGATACGGCACGCCGTTCGTTCACGGGGATGTTGCCTCATCAGGGGCTGGTGACGCTGCTGGTGACGGGTGATCCGTTCACTCCGGGATCGATGGTGGTGTTCGCGTATGACGAGCGGAACCTGCAGGACTCCGGTGCGATTCCGCGATGGGAACAGGTTGCCGCCGTCGAGGCTCCGCAGGAGAGTGCTGCGACGTTGAGCGCGTTCCCGAACCCGACCGCGGGCGTCACGCGGCTGCAGTTCGACGCGGCCCGTGCCGGCGTGGTGCGGCTGACGGTGATCGACAACGCCGGGCGTGAGGTGCTGCGTCGCTCGTACACCTTCGGCACAACCGGACCGCAGACGGTAACGCTGGAGACGTCGTCGCTAACGGCGGGCGGATACACCGCGATCGTTCGCGGCGACCGAGGCGCGGTGATCGGTGCCGCGCGCATCGTCGTGCAGCGATAGCAACGGGAGTGCCCGGCGCCATGAGGGGATGAGGAACATATGAACGGGCGTCCCGCTGATCGCGAGGGCGCCCGTTCTACATTGTGACGTCTCTCCAATGATGGACAACGGCGCCCTCACCGGCAATATTTTTATGCCGATCATGTGCGAGCGGCGTATCGGCCGGCAAATTGCCCCGAGGAGCACACAATGACACACGGGGATGCGCTCACCAAAACGGGCGCATCCCCGTTCTGTTTTATGTGGTTTATGGGCGTGTTTCCCGGTTCGACGGGAATCGCATGCCGGCGGTGCTCACGGAGCGCGCCGGCGTCCGGCCGATGATTTCCGAAACATGGGCCAGAGTCTGTCGAGAATGCTCATCTTGGTTCGACACTGTGCATACGCCCCTCAACCGTGCCTATCCTGCGTCAACCATGATTTTACGGTATGAACACAATGATCAAGACCCCGATATCCGCCTCCCGCCTGATATTTCTCTCGACATATCCGCCGCAGCAGTGCGGCATCGCGACATTCACGCACGATCTGGTGACGGCCCTCGGCGCCCGTATCGGCGAGTCGCGCGTGAAGGTCGCAGCGGTTGCCGAGCACCCGTTGTCGCACGAATTTCCGAAAGAGGTGATCGCCGTGTGCGATCGGAATAATCGCGAGGCCTATCGAAATTTGGCGGAGCAGATCAACCACTCCGGTTACGATGCCGTTTCGGTGCAGCACGAGTTCGGAATTTTCGGCGGCGACGAGGGGGCGTATCTGCTCGATCTGATGCGCGCGGTTCGAAAGCCGGTGATCACCACCCTGCATACCGTATTGTCGGATCCATCGGAAGCATATCACCGACGGCTGCGTCAGGTGGTGGATGCCTCCGACGCCGTGGTGGTGCTGACGCCGGGGGCCATTCGAATTCTGACGAACGTCTACGGCGCTCCGGCGCGGAAGTTGGTGATGATACCGCACGGCATCCCGGATGCCTCGTTCACCGAACCGGATCTGCACACCGCGCGGATCGGTGCCGCGCGCCGGCTGGTGATCAGGACCTACGGGTTGCTCGGCCCGAGCAAGGGGATCGAGGAGATGATCCAGGCCATGCCCGCGATCGTCGATCGTCACCCGGAGGCTCTGTACATGATCGTCGGCGCCACACATCCGGGCATCCTTGCAAGCCACGGCGAAGGCTACCGCCGATCGCTCGAAAGCCTTGTGGCCGGATTGAGGATGACCGAGCATGTCGTCTTCCGCGACGGCTATCTCACCGACGCCCAGCTCGATGCCTACCTCTCCGCCTGCACGATCTGCGTGACGCCGTATCCGAATCGCGAGCAGATTTCCAGCGGCACGCTCGCCCGCGCGCTCGGGGCGGGGGTCGCGATCGTCTCCACCCCGTACTGGTATGCGCAGGATCTGCTCGCCGACGGCCGCGGGATGCTTGCGGATTTTCATTCACCGCGATCGCTTGCGCGCGCCGTCAACGAGATCATCGAGCATCCCCAGGAGCGTGTCGTGATGCGCCGGAAGGCGTACGAGTTCGGGCGTGGGATGCGTTGGAATCAGGTGGCCGGCGACTACCTGCGCGTTGTCGCCGAACTGTCGGCGACCCGTTCGGTGAAAGTGCCGATGGTGCTCGCGCGTGGAAACGATGCCGGTTCAAAGACGCAGCACCCTTCATGGAACAATATTGTGCGTTGAAGGAGATGAACGATGCGTGTTGCAATGCTTGCGCCGATTGCGTGGCGAACGCCGCCGCGCCACTATGGGCCGTGGGAACTGGTGACGTCGCTGCTGACCGAGGAGCTGGTGCGCGCGGGCGTGGAGGTGACGCTGTTCGCCGCCGGTGACTCGTTGACCGCCGCTCGACTCGTCGCGACCGTGCCGGTCGGCTACGAGGAGGATCGTACGGTCGACGCGAAGGTGGCGGGCTGTCTGCACATCTCCGAGGTATTCGAGCATGCCGAGCGCTTCGACATCATCCATAACCAGTTCGACTTCCTTCCGCTCACCTACAGTCGATTGGTGAGCACACCCGTCGTGACGACGATCCATGGGTTCTCCTCGCCGGCGATCATGCCGGTCTACCGGAAGTACAACGGCTCGACCCACTACGTGGCGATCAGCGATGCCGACCGTGCGCCCGATCTGGACTATGCCGCGACGATCCATCACGGAATAGACCTTGCGAGCTTTCCGTTTCACCCGGCCCACGCCGACGAACCGTACCTCCTCTACTACGGCCGTATTCATCCCGACAAGGGGACGCATCGAGCGATCGAGATCGCGCGGCGCGCGGGCATGCGGCTGCTGATGGCGGGCATCGTGCAGGATGCCCACTATTACGAGCATGAAGTGGGGCCGTTCGTCGACGGGAGGAATGTGGTCTATCTCGGGAGCGTTGGGTC
>CAZJYH010000095.1:3131-11226 GCA_964549365.1 uncultured Alphaproteobacteria bacterium | reverse complement strand
GGCGCGGCCCCCGACTTGAACCGGACCGCATCCACGGTGATCGGCGGGAAGGTATTGTAATGCATCGGCACCGTCAGCTTCGGCCGGAGGAACTCCACGGCAACGACGGCATCGTCGGGGCCCATCGTGAAGTAATCTCCGATCGGCAACAATGCGAGATCGATCGCATGACGATCGCCGATCAACTTCATGTCGTAGAACAGAGCGGTGTCGCCGGCATGGTATATGGTGCGCCCGTCGATCGTGATCAGAAATCCGGCCGGATTGCCGAGCGGCGTGCCGTCCGGTGCCGACGAGCTGTGATGGGCGATCGTCAGCTTCAGATGCCCGAAGTCCATTTCGCGGCCACCGCCGAGCCCCATTCCCATGGTGTTGTCGCAGCCGCGAGCGGCCAGCCAGTTCGCCACCTCGAACGTGGAGATCACCATTGCTCCGGTACGCTTTGCCAATTCCTCCGTATCGCCGAGATGGTCACCATGCGCATGCGACAACAGGATGTGTGTCGGGCTCAGCTGGGCGGCCGACGTGGTCGCGATCGGATTTCCCGTGATGAACGGATCGATCAGGATTGTGTGCGCCCCGTGCTCGATCTGCCACGCGGAGTGGCCAAGAAATGTGACGTTGATTGCTGAAGGCATCGTAGCTGATCAATGTACTCGCGGTCGGGCAACCGTCACCCATGCAGGATCCGGACTCTCCCCACCACACCGCCCGTCGAGACAACCGGGCACCCCGTTCCCCGGCGCGCTTCGGAGGATCTCGCGTTCAACGACACGGCGGCATGGATGTTCACGGCAGGCGGCTACCACTGCATCTCCGGAGGCGCCACCCCAAGGCGAAAGGGCGTGCAAGATACCCAAACACGCACGTGATGCAAAGTCGGGAAGCGCTGGGGAACACAGGCTCACAATGCCCGGCGGCAACGCCTCACAAATGCACAAACGAGGCGTTGCCAGTTCCGGCTCCCAGCGAGATCTTTGCCCCATCGCATGCCTTCACGCAAGAAGAACTCGCTCCTCCGGCGCGGTATGACGGCGCTGCTCCGCGCGATCACCGGCCATCCTCTCGCGGGCGCGAGCGCCGCCGGTCGAACGCTCCACCTCGCGTCGCTGCAACGCGTGCTGCTCCTCCGTCACGATCGCATCGGCGACGCGGTGATCTCAACGCCGGTGCTCGACGCGCTGCGCACGTTGGCTCCGTCGGCGGCGATCGACGTGCTGGCAAGCCCCGGCAACGCCGTCGTGTTCCGCGGCGACGATCGCGTCAACGAGACGATCGTATGGCCCGGCTCGCTCATCGGACGCGCGCGCGCCATCCTGCACGCCCGACGCAACCAGTACGATGCCGTGCTGCAGCTCGTCTTCAATCAGACAACGATCCCATCGCTCATCGCCTGTCTGATGGCACCGCGCGGAGTGGTGGCAGGCAAACGCGGGAATGATCGGGACGATCTGATGGACATCGCGGTGATGCTTCCGCAGGAACACTTTGCCGACCGCACTCTCGCACTGGTGTACGCGGCGGCAGGATTGCCGTTCCCGGATGCTCCGGTCCGATACACGCTCGGGCTCACCGAGGCGCATCACCGCGAGGCGGGCGCCGGGCTCGAAGCCGCCGGTCTGCGGGCGCGGCGCTTCATCATGCTCAACATTTCATCGGGTGGACCGCGTCGCGAACTGACGTCGCGACAAAACACGGAGATCGCGCAGGCGTTGATCCGGGGAGGATGGGATGTGGGAGTGATGGGCAGGCCGGATGCAGGCGAAAAGATCGCCGCTGTTGCCGCGGCGTCGGGCGCCCGCGCGGTCGAATTTCCATCGTTCCTCGCCGCCGCCGCGGCCATCGAACGCGCCGCGATGATCGTCACCCCGGATACCAGCATCGTACACGCTGCGTGCGCCGTCGGCGTGCCGGTCGTTGCGCTCTACCCGGGCGATGGGCACCTGGAGGGATGGGGACCTCGTGGCGTTCCCATGCGAACGCTTCGAGCGCCGGGCGTCTTCACGGAGACACTGGAGGTTCGCTCCGTCATCGACGCGATCGAGAGCCTGCTTGCCGAGTTGAGCGCGACGCCGCACAACTGACACAGCACCCGCCTGCGCTTTCGCACCGAAACACAAAAGGCGGCGCCGACCGTCGGCAACCGCCCAGCATCAGTTCCGACGCGTGAACCGGCTATCGCATCAGCACCATGCGGCGCATGTCGCGGAAGCTGCCGCTCACCAGCTCGTACGAGTACAACCCGCTCGGTATGCCGGCGGCGTTGAAGGTATAGGCATAATGGCCCGGCCCCTGGGTTTCGTCGACGAGCCGCCGCACGAGCCGCCCGGCCGCATCGTAGAGGTTCAGCTGCACGGGTTCACGCCTCCCGATGCTGTACCGGATCACGGTGACCGGCTGGAATGGATTCGGCTGGTTCTGCTCGAGTGAGTAGACACCCGGCACGACGACGTCACCGCAATCGGTCGCGTGGAATTCTCCGGGCGTCGCCACCACCCGCGAACCGGTCGCCTCCGCCCCCTCGAATGCAAGGGTGGTGGAGCAGGCCGAACCAAGCAGCGCCTTCATCGGAATATTCACCAGTGTGCCGGCGACCTCATTGGCGCGGATCACGCCCGTAATCGTAAGCGTGCCGCCGCGCGGCTCGTTCAACTGCACGGCCCGGCTGATGGTTCCGGCCCCCCATGCCGTTCCCGCGGGGGCGTCCTCACGCGGTCCGAGCCTCGGCAACAACACATCGTACGCATACCGGAGCGTCACCGTATACGTGATCTCTTCCGACGACGGCGGCACAACGCGTGCCATGATCGGAAGCGTGAATGTGTCGGCCAGATGCGCGCTCACCTGCGCGGCGCTGATATACACCTTCCGGACATCACCGGCGTTACAGACGCCGCCGTCGAGACGCACCACGATGATCTCGGGCGCATCGCTCACCACTTTCAGCGCAGCGTTCGCAGGGCTTGTTCCGGCTACGTAGCGAATCTCGTAGACATGTTCGGCGCCGTCCGGGGCGATCTCTTCATCGGCCACCGGCGTCACCAACGAGAAGCCCGCGCCGACCGGGAGGATGCTCAGCTCATGCAGCATCACCGGACATTTGCCGGTGTTGCGCAGCGTGAACGACAGGACGGTATCCATACCGGTCGGACGGCACCCGAAGTCCATATCCCCCTGCATCGATGCCAGATGCCCGTTGACGGCGTTGCCGGTGAGACGCACCACGAGAGGCTGCCCCCCGCTCGTGATCACGAACTCACGCGTCCATACCCCTTCGGCTCCCGGCGTGAAACGGAAGTCGAGCTTCAACTGTGCGCCGGGAGGAAGAACGAGCGGCATATTCGGCATGGCCGCATCCAGCTCAAACGGCATCTCGGGCGTCGACAACGCGTCGATGATGACCGGGTTTTCGCCGTTGTTGTAGATGGTGAGCGTGCGCACCGGGGGCACATCCTGAACGCAGGCGGTGCCGAAGTCGAGCACCGAAACATCGGTCTGCAGCCCCGGGGCCGTGCCGCGTCCCTCCAGGAACACGGTGTCCGACCAGGCTGGGTTCGCGGAGGTCAGCAGCAACTTCGCGCGGTGTTCTCCGGCCGACGTCGGCTTGAACGTCACCGGCAGCGTGCCGTCGACGCTCACGGCGATCGGCGCGATCGAGCTGCCGGCGCCGAACTCCGTCGTGCCGCTCAGGAGTTGCGCCGTCACCTCCCCACCGATCGCATCGCCGACATTGCGAACCGCAACCGAAAGCTGCGGCACATTGCCGGTGTTGATCGGCGTCGGCGGGAATATCAGCGTGCGGGTCGTCGTGTCCGGAACCGACAGCACATAGATCGCGCGGCCCGCGCCACGTGCGCCCTGCAACGCCAGCGTCGCATCCAGCGAGCAGGTGCCCGCACCGAGCACAAGGCGGACGCTTCCGGAGAACGTCCCGGTTCTCCCCGGGCAGAAGCGCACGGTGATGCCGATCGAGTCGTTCGGAGCGATCGGCGTGCCCGCCGGCGGCGCGTTGACGATCGCAAATGCGGCGCCGCTGATCACCACCTGGTTCAGCTTCGCGGCCGCGTGGGCGTTGCGATTGTGCACGTACAATACGCTGTCGATGCAGGAATCCGCACGGCTCGGGTTCGTCCGCCCGAAGTCGACAGACCGCGGGAACTCCACGATCGGCGCGGCGTTCGTGGCATGCACCACCAGGCGGAGCGCCGTATCGACGGAGTTGCTCTCGAGGCGAAGCACGGCATTGCTGTCGGAGAAACGCTTCACGCAGATGCGGAGGCGGAGGCTTTGTGACGAGTTGGGCGCGATCGTGAACGGAATTGCGGGCGTCGTCGCCGTAATGTTCATGTCGCCGAGGTCGCCCGCGATGTTGGTAACACGGAGCGCCGCGGCACCGGAGTTGGCGACCTGAACCGTCGTGTCGACGCAGTCATCCACGCACAGCTCGCCCAGATCGACGTCGATCTGCGGCGGGCTCCACAGTCCGCTGGTTGCGCATCCCCTCAACGGGACCACCCGCTGCGACTGCAGCGGCAGGTTGGTGTTCATCACCAACTCCGCTTCAAATGTGCCGGTATCGCCGGGCGTAAACTTCACGGACAGCGGCACGGTCTGCAGCGGCGCAATCAACAGATTGCCGCCGTCGAACTGCAGCGTGAAACGCGCCGCATCGCGTCCTCGAATCGCGACGCTTGAAAGCACGAGATCGGCGATGTCGCCGGTATTACGGATCTGAAGGCTCCGGACGTTTGAGTCACGATAATGAATGCAATCGAACGGCAGGGAGTCCGGGAGATCCTCCATGGCGGGTGTGCCGATCACGTTTGCGCCGGCCGTGGACATCACCCACGCGGGCTCGTAGGAGAATTCCCTGCGCGATGGATTGGTCACACGCTGCATCACCACCACGTACAGAGGGCCGCCGCCGGCAACGTCGGCCGTCGTGAGCTTGACGCGCCATTCGCCCTTGGAATCTGCCTGCGTTCGCGTCGATTTCCAGGAGCCGCCGGCCGATCGCTTCCACACCAGCAGCGTGCTGTCCGGGGAAGCATAGCCGACGATGAAGCTGTCGGCCCGCGCCTGCATGCCGCTGCTGGCGGAGCTCGCCGGGCCTGCGAAATACGCCGGGACTGTCTTCGGCAAACGGGTCACGCGGCCATCGAGGCGAATCCGCCCCTCGCCCCCCTTGCCGCCGGCGGTCGAGGAACTGCTCCCACTGTTGTCCCCTCCGTCGCCGCCGAAGGCATGCACCGAGGCGTTCAACCCGAAGGTCATCGCCTTCTGCGCGCCGAGTACAATCGCTCCCCCGGCTCCACCGCCGCTCCCTGAGGCGGAGGGCACATCGGGATTCCGGACGCCGCCGGCACCGTCGGCCTCGATCGTGCCGTTAACGAGAAGTGATGAGAACGAATAGATCGCGATGGCACCGCCGCCGCCGCCGCCGGCACAGGGGCCTCCGGATTGGAATCCGCCGCCGCCGCCGCCGGAACCGCCCGCAAGCGGGACGAGCTGCCGACTGCCGACCACCTGTCCGCCGTTCGCATCCCGGTCGCCGTGCGGCGTCAGCTCCGCGCCCTGGCCCGGCGTTGCATTGCCGCCGCCGCCGCCGCCGACCGAACCGATCCCGACACCCCTCACCGCTCCGCCCGCGCCGCCGCCGCGCCCACCGGGATTTCGATCGACCGGCTCAGACGGGAACACCTGTCCGAATGAGCCCGAAGCACCGAATGGATGAGCGGTTCCACCACCACCGGCCGCGCCGAAATAGGACTCTCCCCCCGGAGCGCCGTTGAGCGAACCGCCGCCGCTCCAGAAGCCCGAATGCGTTCCACCGGATCCGATGCTCGCACCAAGCGTCAAGGAACTGTTGGACATGATCGGGCCGCCGCCGCCGGTAAACCCGGAGCCCGCGAGAATCTCGCCGCCGCCGCCGCCGCCGCCGCCGGGGCCTGCGTAGGAAATGCGCTGCGTCTGATCCGAACGACCGGAAACCGAAAGAGTCGCGCCGGACTCGATGCGAACCGGTCCCTTCGAGAGGATGGTGATCGGAAGGAACCCCTGATTACCGGGCGTCACCGGATCGCAATCGGAAGTATCGATGGTGTACACGCCCGAGACCAAGCTCAAGCCGTCGACCACGAACACGCCGCGGCGCGAACGACCTGCTCCGAGGATGCCGCCTCCGGTCAAATCACCGTTTACGTGCACCGGATCGACAACATAGAACGTGTCGACATTGCTCCGGCCGGCGGGCGTACGCACGCGCAACGGAACCGGGCCCGGCAATGCCCCGGGTTTCACGAAGATCATTGTCGAGAGAAGCCGGCCGTCCCAGCTGACCACGGACGGGCCAAGCAGCACGCGATCGGCATCGTCGGCGTGCACCAGCTCCAGTTGTCCGGCGCTGAGGCTGTCACCGACGACGATGTCGCGACTGTCGGGACCGAACGTACCGCGATCGATCGGCGACGCGACCGCATCCACCACCACGTTCATCCCGGGCGCGGCGGCATCGGGATAGAGATATCGAATGGTGGGCTGCACGGTGGTTCCGACCAGGATGCCGACCTGCGGAACCGGGGTGGTATCACTTCCGATCGGCGGGCCGTCGAACAGGCCGGCAATGACAACGCGGTCGCCGAAGGAACCGATGCGCACATCATTCCGCCAGGGAAGCGCTCCAGCGCCGACTCTGGCACCGAGATCGTCCACCTGGGTGACGGTGTTCCATGGGGCGTGTTCGTTCGGCACCGGCACAAGCCCCGCATACCCGATCTTTGCCGAGGACTTGGTACGGGTCAACCACGTCGCATCGACCCGCATACCGCCGTTGTACGCGATATCAAGATCGCGAATAGTGTTGTCGAGCGGTGACTCGAACAGACGGCGAGCCACGGCGAAGGTCGAACCGGGATCGTTCGATCCGCCGGCACCCGAGATCGTGCTGTCGGTATACAGATACAACAGACGGTACTGCATCTTGCCGCTCGGCATCGCCCCGTACGGCATCAGGAGATGGGCGCCGCCCGACGAGTCGAGCGCCATGCGCAATCGCAGGTCGAACAGCGTGGGACCGGAAAGATCGCTCGCGTATTGTGATAGCTGAAGCCAGCGGCCGGGGGCGTAGCGCCCGAAACGATCCTGACGGATCATCAGAACGGCGCCGACCCGCGCGCTCACCGAACGCACGGCAACCGTCAGAAGCCCGTCGCGGCCGACGGCCGCCGCCGGCGCACCGACACGGCACGAGGCACCGGTGCAGTTGAACGACCAGAGCGTATCGAAGGTGTTGGAAGCGGAGGACCAGTGCGAGAGAACCGCCTGGCCGGACGACATGTCCACCCAGACGACATGGGCGTTGCCGAGCGAGTCGACGGCCAGATCGAATCCGAGTGTGTCGACGCCCCCGGGCAGATCCACCAGTCGAACATATTGCGTGAAACGATGCGGCGGGATCGACAGGTAATCGGCGTTCGACGTGTAGTACAATCCGGGGCGACCATCCGTGTTCGCGACGTACGCCGCGTGGACGGCACCGTTGTTGTCCAGACGGAATGTCCAGGGCGCGGGATTCTGACCGCGTGCGAAGACCGTTCCGGTGAGCGTATCGGTTACCTGCAACGGCGGCGTGAAAAGGCCGGTTGCGTCGGAACTGTAGGCAAGCTGGATGCCGGCGCGGCTTGGCTCGCGCGACTGCCAGTCATACCGCGATCCCCATGTTGCCGACGAGGCCCACAGCACGTGCGCATGGCCCCAAGGGTCCACCTGGATTCGAGCACCGGTCTTGGCTACGCCGCCTGATGTGGTCGCGATCTGTCCCCAGCGCGTTATCTGGGCCGCCGAGGGGATACTTACCGAAAGGGCAATGAGAACCACTGCCGCGCATATGCGGGCACGAAGCGGCATCACGTCGAAAATGCCACGACTGGCTCTATGAGTACGGGCGTAACGCAAGATGCAATCGCAGGGGAGCTAGCGTTATTGGAACAAACCGTACGCCACACGATCACCCGACCTGCCGGTGTCGAATGATCTCCGCGCAAGATCGCCAAACGTCGTCCCACAAACAAGGAATCGGAGCGGCAATCTTGATCCG
>CAZJYH010000095.1:2719-3121 GCA_964549365.1 uncultured Alphaproteobacteria bacterium | reverse complement strand
TACCGATGCACCGCCTGGCGAACAATGATGTGTACCATGCGGGAGAAAATCCGCCCTTCCGGCCGGCTGTTGTCGAACGGGACCTGATCGGGCCCCCGTCCCTGCACGGTCAGCACCGTCGGCATCGATCCACCTCCGGTAACTTTCGCCGCACGCAGGGCGGCCAGAACGGCCCGGGCCCGGTCGACCGAAAGTTGACGGTTCCGAACGCTGTCGCCGAGACGATCGGTGTACCCCGTAATGGAGACCTCGGCATTGTCCGAAATCTGTGCGGCTATCCGGCGGAGCTGTCCCAGGTGTACCGGCTTCAGCTCGGCCGAACTGTAGTCGAACCCGACCAGATAGAACTCGCGCACCTCGACCTGTCCCCCACGCCCGCCCTGCTCGCCGAGCGCCTCGCCC
>CAZJYH010000095.1:0-2709 GCA_964549365.1 uncultured Alphaproteobacteria bacterium | reverse complement strand
GTCCCGGCGCCGGTTCGCCGGGCTTCCGGCGCACACGATCGAGAACGCGGAACGTGCCGTCGATCGAGAACGTCTGCCCGAGAACGTCGCGCACGAAGAGCCGATACTTCACCGGAGTTGTATCGCGGTTGACGCGCATGTCTCCCAATGACCACTGCTTCGTCTGGCGTAACGACGTATCGCGGCCGTCCCCTTCGAATCGCAGAAGCTCCTTGGCCCCCTGCGTCACCGAGACGTACCACTCGGAAACGGTCGTGTCGGCGAAGATGCGCGGCGCGAATCGCACCATCGGAGGCGAGGCAACGGTTGCCATCTTGTGGATGACGATCGGCTCGGCAAGATCCTCGTCGCTGAGCGCGAGATCCAACCGTCGGTTCTCGTCGCGCCACGCAGGGGTGGATTGCATCCGCCGCTCCGATTCCGGTACGTGCCCGCGCCCGGCATGCAGCTCCGCCGTGATTCTCCCTTCCGATTTGACGGATGTCGTCTCGTCGACCTGACCGCCCAGAAACCGGGGAAGGTATTTTCCGACAACGGCATCGAGAACCCTCCGCAGCGAGGTGTCCATCCCCGCGCGCTCGTCACCGTCCCCCGGGTCGGCATCGACCGCCGTAACGCGCAACTGCTTCGTGGGATCATCGCGCAGGCGCTCGCCGACGATATTGAGCAGCTGCCGATGAATGTCGAGCGGCGAGATGGAAGTCAACGAATCGACGTTGAACCGGAGCGCCTCCTCCGCAGAATGTGGGCGGGCGTAGCGCGCGGGAACATCGCCCGCGGCACTGTCGAGAAATATCGCCGGGATCATCGGCACCGTCACGGTCCACGGCGCCTCTTCGATCTCGATGATCGGATTGTCGTATTCGTTGCCGTTCGCGTCGACACCGCGCGCGACAAGCGTGGCATACAATCGCGACTTCTTCGGCGGAACCGCTGGAGTGTCGACGCGCACAACAACCGGGCGTTCCCCTCCGTGCACCGGTGTATCCGGCAGCGGTGGAGGCTGCGCGCCGAACGCGTACGACAGGCCGAACGACGCCTCGAAGCCGTAGTTCCTCCACGACGCGCCGGTGACAAGCGACGCAAGATTCAAGGAGGCGCGCACCGAGGGCTCGAACCGCAGGTCCCGCGTCGCCCTCAGCGACGCACCGGCCCAAAGATCCAAGCCGGGCACAACCGACCGATACGGTAGCGCGGCCACACCTTCGATCAGGCGCTCGCCGGAGCTGTCCTTCGTGAAGATTGCGCCGACCGGGGAGACGATCACCTCGTGTGCCTCCTGGGTCGCGCCGAGTTGCAGGCGCAACGTCGGGGCCAGGCCGATGCGCACCGCCGGAAACGGCGCCCAGGCTATCCCGGGGGCGAACCCAAGTGCGGCGATCGTTCCGCGCACGCGTCCCTGCGTCGTCAGCGCAATCGTACTATCGGGATGATCAGGGTCGGGTCGGATCTCGAACGAGCGACTGGTCGAGGTAAGCTCGACCCGGTCGCTCAGGTAGGAAAGGCGGGCCGTCAGAAAGAGATCCGTGCAAAACGGAAGGGGCGATTCGGCGAATAGAGCGAGGCCGACGCGCGGGCGCGCCGGCCCCTGAGCCCTGACTTCACCGAGTTTCGGCGTCGATACAAAGTCGTACGCCGCTTCGTGTATCGACCATCGCGCCAACGGGGCAATCCCGATACGCAACAGCGGAGTATCCACCGACATCGTTGTATTCGTGGATGCCGGCCTCGCTGGTTGCGCAGGAGACTGAGCCAGGGGTGAGAACAGAAGCGCGACGCTTATGAACAGTGCGCTCAGAGCAGATTCCCGACGCCACCCCTTGAACGTGGGCGCCGACGTCATGGATTGGCGGGGCCTCCCGGATGATCCTGTCCAGCCTGGCCGCCTTCGCTTCCCGGCTTGCTGATCGTGACATCGGCACTGGCGCTGCTGTGCGGCAACTTGCCGTCGACGACGCCTTGTTGGTTCCGGTCGGCGGCATTCCCGAGGTTCTCCGGGGCAGCCGGGTTGTGAGCGGTCGCGTTCGGCGTCGCGGTGTTCGGGGCCATGGGCCTACCGTTGTTGCCGCGCCGGGCGACATTGGTAGCGACGGTGTGCCCAGCACCGGACCCCGATGCCGGGATCTGACGCCCGGCAACCGGCTCAATCGTATTCGGCGCCGCATCCGTTGAAAGGGACGTCTCGCGCGGAGATGTCTGCGGGACGTCGGCCGTCGAAGGCCGGGTCACTTGCTGCACTGCGGGAGCAACGGCGGTCGTCGGCGTCGGAGCAACCTCCGATCGCGTGAAATATCCTGCCGCAAACCCCGAGGCGAGAATCAATCCCATCAACGTGCCGCGACCGAACATGCGCCCAAGGCGGGGCATCCTGCCGGTGATTGCGCCGTTGCCGGGATTGCGCTCCGAGAAAGTACCGCCCGTTGCCGCCGTTGCCTGCGCCAGGATCGAGGTGCGGATGTGCTCCGGCACATGAATGCCCTGCGCCTGCGTCGATACGATCCTGTCGAGCATGAAGTGGGACTTCAAGGACAGTCGCAGCGAATCGCTGGCGGCAACCGAGAGCAGGAACTGACGCTCCTGTTCAGGGGTCATCTCGTTGTTGACATACGAGGTGATCAGATCAGCCGTTTTCATAATCTTCAAACTCACAATTGGGGTGATTGCTCGGATGGCCTGTCACCGATGTGTTCATCGGCGTCCTCCTCGGCC
>CAZJYH010000094.1:9034-11244 GCA_964549365.1 uncultured Alphaproteobacteria bacterium | reverse complement strand
GGTCCCCGCCCGCGCGAACACCTCCACGTCCGCGTTGCGGAATCCGTAGATCGATTGCTTCGTGTCGCCGACGATGCACAGATGCCCGACGGTCAGTTCGGCCAGCAGCGTGCGAGCGATCGCGTACTGCAGCTCGTTCGTGTCCTGGAACTCGTCGATCATGATGTGATCGAACCGGTCGGCCACCGAGGCGCGGAACTCGTCGCGCTGCAGCGCTCGAAGCAGCCGCAGTTGCAGATCCTCGAAGTCCAGCACGTTCAGTCGCGTCTTCCGATCCTCGTAGCGGGCGAGCGCGTCGTCGAGAACGGCGAGCAGCGCGCGGGCGTCGGCGTACATCTCGGCATGCAGCGACATGTCGCCGTTGGAATCGATCAGGCGAGCCGCACGCTTGAACGCCTCCTGCACGCGTTCCTCGTGGCGCGCAAAGGTCTCCAGATCCTCCCCCTTCAACGCATAAAGCCGCTTGCGCACCTTCCCCGCGTCGGTCAGCAGCAGCGTGGCCAGCGCCGATGCCCGTACTATCAGCTCCTCCGCCGATCGTGCCGTCTCCAGCTCGGCGAGCGCGTCGAGCACATGCGCAGCGTTCTCCGGCTTCATCGCCTCGGCAAGCGTGCGAACCTCGTCGGCGATGCCGCCGCGCAGCAGCAGGTTGCGGAATGCGCGCTCGACCTCGGCCGTCCACAACGCCACGGTCTCGTCGGCGTCGAGGCGCAGCACGCCGTTGGTGCGGCTGTACTCGATCATCTCCCGGCGATCGAGCATCATACGCAGGATCGTCTCCATCTTCTCGCGTCCGATCTTTCGCGCCAGCTCGAAGCCGCTGCTCTCGTCGGGGTGCGCTTCGGATCTCGCGGCGTCAGGATGCTCACCGCTCAAGGCCGTCTCGATCGCGTCGGTCAGCGACTCCTCGGCGAGGCGTCGGCGCTCGTAGCCGCTGGTGACGCCGAAGTTCGGCGTCACACCGATCTCGATCGGAAACTCGCGCAGCAGTTGCGAGCAGAAGCCGTGGATGGTGGAGACGATCGCCGATGCGAAGCGCTCGCGGGCGCGCTTGAGCCGGGGCCATGCGGCGCGATGGGCATCACTGCTCAGGCGGCGCTCCAGCTCCTCGGCGATCTTCCCGCGCAGCTCGGAGGCCGCCTTCTCGGTGAACGTGATCGCCGCGATCTTCTCCGGCGTCGCGCCGAACAGCTCAACCAGATCGCAGTAGCGGCTCACGAGCACCCGGGTCTTTCCGGAGCCCGCGTTCGCGGTGATCGATATGTGGCGCAGCGGATCGTGCGCCTTCTTCTGATCGAGCGTGAAAAGCATCCGGCAAGAAAGGGGAGAAGGGAGGGAAGTTCCAAGTCGAATGCGGAATGAAGAATGCCGAATGTGAAACCGTGTCGGTGGATGGGGCCGATTGCCGAGTTCAAGTTTCACGTTCAAAGTGCCAAGTGCAAAGTGAGGTCCGTGTAGCTGTATGCCCGCACACTTGCCGGCTGTGACCCGCTACTCGCGACCGACCACTCCGATCACGAGCGTCGATAGTCCATCGTCCACCGTCCAGAGTGTTTGCACCGCAAAGGACGCAGAGGTCCGCAAAGGGACAGGAGAGGCCCCGATCCACGACTCGACACAAAGAAGCCACGCCGTGATTGCGTAAGTTTACCGCGCTATGGCAGAACGCAAGTGTGTATACGACCCCCTTACCGAGTTGATGGCCTATTACGCGGACAAGAAGAGTGTTCGCGAACAGGTTGATGTTTCGACGTTGACGATCGAGGAGCGGCTGAAGCACCGGATCATCGACGGCGATCAGATCGGCATCGACGACGATCTGAACGATGCGCTGAAGACCTACGATCCGCTCACGATCATCAACACGATCCTTCTGGACGGCATGAAGGTGGTGGGTGAGTTGTTCGGCTCCGGCCAGATGCAGCTCCCCTTCGTGTTGCAGTCGGCCGAGACGATGAAGCGCGCGGTGGCGCACCTGGAGCAGTTCATGGAGCGCGCCGAGGGCTCGGCCAAGGCCGTGCTCGTGCTGGCCACCGTCAAGGGGGACGTGCACGACATCGGGAAGAACCTGGTGGACATCATCCTGACGAACAACGGCTACAAGGTGGTGAACCTCGGGATCAAGGTGCCGGTGGAGACGATGCTGGAAGCGGCGCGCGAACACGGCGCGCACGCGATCGGGATGAGCGGGCTGCTGGTCAAGAGCACCC
>CAZJYH010000094.1:645-9024 GCA_964549365.1 uncultured Alphaproteobacteria bacterium | reverse complement strand
ATCATGAAGGAGAACCTGCAGCTGATGAAGGGGCGGGGCATCGAGGTGCCGGTGATCCTCGGCGGCGCGGCGTTGACGCGGCGCTACGTGGAGCACGATCTGCGCGAGATCTACGGCGCGAACGTCGCCTATGCCGACGATGCGTTCGCGGGCCTGCGCTACATGGAGCGGCTGGCGTCGGGGACGGGACTCGACGGTCCTGTCGACGCCGTCGACGTAGCGGCCGGGCCGGCCCCCTCGGCCGACGGCGCGGTCTCGATCGAGGAACGAGCCGCCGGCGACGCCTACGCCAACGCGCGACCGCGCGGGCAGGATCGCGGACCGGCGCGTGGTGCCGTGCGCATACGCGTGGCGCTCGAGGAGGAACTCGAGGTGCTGGCTGATCTCATGGGCGCCGTGCCGGAGGATCTGGTCGCGGCGGACATCAACGAGCTGATCGTCGCCGAGCTGAACGAGGAGGTCGTCGGCGGCGGCCGCATTCGTCCGGTGGGCGAACGCGTCTACGAGCTGACGAACATCACGATGCTGCCGGAGCAATGGAAGGCGGGGGCCGGGTTCGAGCTGATACGCGCCATGCGCGGCACCGCGCGCGCGACCGATGAGAACGCGGTGGTGTTCGTGACGTGCGATCCGGACGACGCCGAGCTTGCACGATTCTATCGTACGCTCGGGTTCGACCCGGTGCCGGTGGATGATCCGCGCGCCGCGATCGCCAACGAGAAGATCGACTACTGCATCGATACCTACGGCCGCGCGCCCGCGCTCTTCATCTCCAAGCCCGCGTCGATGCTGGCCGACGGCGGGTCGTCGCTCGCGGTGTCGATGCGGCTGCAGCAGGAGCAATCCCGCGATGCCGATTACCCGGTGCGCGCGGAGGACTACGAGCCCGCGCGCGGCGTGCATCGTCTGCGCGTCACGTCCGATGTGGAGCGCGATCTTCCGGTGCCCACGCCCCCGTTCCACGGTTCGCGCGTGGTGGAGAACATCCGGCTGGAGAAGGTGTTCGAGTACATCAACGAGGTGGCGCTGGTACGCGGGCAGTGGCAGGTGAAGAAGGGCTCGCGCGACGCGGACGAGTATCGACGCGAGCTGGAGGAGGTGGTCTACCCGAAGCTGGAGGAGTTGAAGCTGCGCGCCAAGCGCGAGAACCTGCTGCAGCCGAAGGTGATCTACGGATACTTTCCGTGCCGCGCCGACTACAATGCGCTGGTGATCTACAAGCCGAAGGGGCTCGCGGGCGACGCGTTGACCGACGAATGGCGTGACGTCAGGATCGATGAAGAGGGGCTGGAGGAGTGGATGCGCTACGAGTTCCCGCGCCAGTCGCACGGGCGCCACCTGGCGATCGCGGACTTCTTCCGCCCGGTCGAGTCCGGCGAGTTCGACACCGTGGCGTTCCAGATCGTGACCATGGGGCGCCGCGCAAGCGAGTACTCCAACGAACTCTTCTCGGCGAACAACTACGCGGACTATCTCTACTTCCACGGCCTGTCGGTGGAGAGCGCGGAGGCGCTGGCGGAGTACTGGCACCGATCGGTCCGGACCGAGCTGGGGATCGCCGGCGACGACGCGGCCGACATCCGCCGCCTCTTCTCACAGGGCTATCGCGGCAGCCGCTACTCGTTCGGATATCCGGCCTGCCCCAACCTGGAGGACCAGGCGAAGCTCTTCGAGATGCTGCGCCCCGAGCGGATCGGCGTGACGCTCTCCGATGAGTTCATGCTCGATCCCGAGCAGTCCACCAGCGCGATCGTGGTGCACCATCCGGCCGCGAAGTACTTCAACGTGCGGGAGTAGGCCGCGCGTTTCGCGGCATGAATAGATGTGCCTTCGGCGATCGGCCGACATTATGCTGATGGCAGTGTGCAACTGAGGGTACAGCGGCTCAAAGCAACGAGTGTGTCATGGACAGCCTTCAACTGACTAACATCGGCCCTGTGCGGAATGGTCACATCGAGTTCGGTGATCTCACCGTATTGGTTGGCCCGCAGGCGAGCGGAAAGAGCATCACGTTGCAACTGTTCAAGTTGCTCCTGGACACCGGGAGCGTTCAGAAGGATCTGCGTGACTATGGTCTCGACTGGCAGCGTGATCGTTCGGAGTTCTTCGATATCTATTTCGGTGAGGGGATGCGGTCCCTCTGGACCGAAGGAGAGAGCCGGGTTGTATGGAATGGTAAGGTTGTGGACATGGACCATCTGGTTGGCCGCATGCCGCGATCCAAGGATGAGTCGGTGTTCCTGATACCGGCGCAACGAGTTCTTGTGTTACTGCGCAACGGCTGGCCACGCACATTCGGTGACTATGATCCTGGTGATCCCTACGTGGTTCGGGCATTCAGCGAGCGATTGCGCATGCTTGTGGAGAGATATGGAATCGACAGTGGTGATGAGCAGAATGGTACGATATTCCCTCGCGATAATCGCTTGAAACGACGGTTTCGTGAGGCGTTGCAGGCCACGATGTTCGCGGATTTTCAGCTCGGGATCGATCGAGCACGTTCACAGAAGCGTCTAGTACTGAAAAGCAAGGGCCGTGCTCCGCTGCCCTTTATGGTATGGTCCGCAGGTCAGCGTGAATTTGTGCCGTTGCTGTTGGGCATGTACCGATTGATGCCGCCAAGCAAAGTGCCAAGACCCGACGCGCTTGAATGGGCGATTATCGAGGAGCCGGAGATGGGGCTGCATCCGCGCGCGATTTCCACGGTACTGCTTCTGATTTTGGAACTCCTGCGCCGCGATTATCGTGTTTGCCTGTCCACGCACTCACCGCAGGTTCTGGAGATGGTATGGGCAATGCGGATGTTGAGCAGGCATGGCGCGCATGCGGATGATCTGTTGGAAGTATTCGGGGTCGAACATGCCGATGAGCAGTTGCGACTCGTTGCCGATACGGCGTTAAGCAAACAGACGCGTGTATACTATTTCGATGATCAGGGGCAGACACACGATATATCGACGCTCGATTCCTGGGAGGACGATGAGGCGATGGCCAGTTGGGGGGGCATGCTGGAGTTCGGTGGGCGTGTGAACGATACCGTTGCCCGCGTAGTTGCCGACGACGCTGCTCGTGTGGGTGCCCGAAAGCGGAGGCGAGGATGAACTTCAAAGCCGATGTTGAGAGTACACCCGGTCTCGAGAGTGCTTACCGCGAGGGACTGAAGGCATTGGGCACCAAGGCGAAGTATGTCCGTGTCGTCGATACGCGCAGGTTATCCGGGAGTGTTGATCTCGATGCAGCTCTTCGAATCAAATATCCGCATAGTCCGCGATGGGACTATGTCGTCGCGATTGAAAAGCAGGGGGCGACACAGCTCTGTATGATCGAGATACACGATGCCAACAGTCACGGGGCCGTACGATCCATTGTCAACAAGCGCGATTGGCTGGTTTCCTGGCTTGAAACGGATGGCGAAGTACTCCTCAAGTACCGGCGTGAACTGGTCTGGATCGCGTCGGGTCCATCATCCTTCCATCGCGGGTCGCCGCAGGCAAAGAGGCTCGCTCAGAAGGGTGTGAAGTTCGTGGGACATCGTCTGGTTTTGTAGGAATATTGCCTTCGCGCGAGCGTAATGTTCGGCATGCCCCGGATTGGCGACATCCTTCCGGCATCATGTGAAGGGGCCGCCGATTGCGTTTCCCGCGGATGGCTCGTACCTCAGCGGCTTGCCACGGCAAATGCGCCCCGCTCGGAGCAACTCCGGGCGGGGCGTTTGCATTGGGGGAACCTCAGTTGTCGAACCGAATCACGCGCACGGTTCCGGCCTTGGCGGGATCCGGTTCCCGGCGAACGCGACATACCGTTGCGCCATCGCAGATCGTAAGCTTTTTCACCATGCTCATCCCAATGGTATTGATGCCGTCGTGTATCCGAACGAGCTCGGATCTCGGTTGCATTCCGATCGCCGTGGCTCGCAGCTCGTAGTCGCCGAGCCGTACGTTCCCGATGGTGAACGAGCCGTCGGCCTTCACGATCGCTCCCTGCGTTCCACCCACGATGCGGACGGCTGCGCCGGGGATCGGCTTGCCGTCATCATCGGTCACACGGCCGGTGATCGTGGCGGTGGCGGATGGGGGCGGCTGCGTAGTTCCCGCCGGCGGCGCGGTCGTTTGTGCGGCGGCGGTGCCGACGGCCACCAGGATGATGAGCGCCGCCGGGACGCCCGTTGTGCGGAGGCGATGGGATGGATGCATGATCGTCTGTCCTGCTGTTGATCGGAGGTCGGTTTCCTGTCGTGCCCTGTGTGCCGTCACTTCTGTAGCTCGATGCGCCGGACGGTGGCGTACGGCAACGGACGCAGGAGCGGGGCGTAATGCGGCCACGGGCAGATCGGTGCGATCCTCCGGGATTGGAAAAACACCACATCGAGCCACGCGCCCGCTACCGGGACGGCCACGATCTGCATCTCCACGGGTTTCCACCCGATGCACACCGCGCGAACGGTGTAGGCGCCCGGGCGCACGTTCGCGATGAGGAAGCTGCCGTCGCCTCGGGAGATCGCCCCCTGCGTCGTGCCGACGACGCGGATCGTGGCCCCCTGAATCGGCATGCCGGTCTCCTCCGCGACGCAGCCGCGTATCATGCCGGCGTTCCAACCGGCCGGCTGTGCGCGCAACGCCGGTGGCGCCCACGCCGCCGCAAGCACGGCGCAGAGGAGCACGGCAGGCGCCGTTGCGGTCCATCGTCTGAAGTGCAAAGCCATCATTGGTTCTCCGTGCGATCCGATGTGCGCGCCTCGCGTTCGACGGAAGTCCTGCACCGACGGCGCGCCAACGTTGGGGGGAGGGCGGCGGCACCGGAACGTGTTGCGCTCCGACGCCGCGCGATGCGGGGAACGGCCCGGTCATCGAAACGACCGGACCGTTCGTGGATCCCCTCGCGTCTGGTGATGAGGAGCCGTTAACATTGTGTTGCGCCGCTTTGCGCGGTGACGATACCGTTCAGCACGTTCCCGTACTCCGCGGAGAGTCCCCCGGCATTCACTTCTTCGACCGCGAACGGCCCCACGGTGAGATGCGGCTCGGACGGATCGTCGCCGTGTCCATCGCAGTATGGATCGGGCACTTCAATGCCCTCCACACGGATCGTTGTCTCGATTGCTCGGCGCCGACCGCGGATCGAGAGGCCGTTCGTGTCCCGTGGGGGCACGGGTGTCGAATCGGTTGTCCGTACCGTCGTGTCCGTCGTGGTCTCGAAATAGCCCGAGCTCCAGCAGCGTATCGTGGTGGTCCTGTGCATCAACTTCGCGCGCTCCGTGCGCACGATGATCGTGTCCAGCGGCACGGGGCGCACCACGAGCGTCGCGGTGATGTCCGTCACTGAGCGTGCGCGCACCGTCACCGCCACCGTGTCCGGGTGATACCCGACGTAGGAGATCAGGAGGCTGTACGTTCCCGGCCGCAGGCGCTTCAGCGTGAACGCGCCGAGCGAATCGGTGTGGGCCCCTCGTTGGGTGCCCATCAGGCGCACTCCCGCCAGAGCGAGCGGTTTCCCCTCCACGCCGAGCACGTGGCCGCTGATGTTTCCGGTGCGCGTCCGCGCCGATGCCTGCGGGATCCCCCACAGTGCGCAGACGAGCCCGAGGACGAGGGCGCGCATCGAGAGCGTTCGCAGGGAGATGTTCATAGGGTCCTGTCTCCTATCACGTTGGGTACGGAGGGGCCGTGGTTCGGGGCGGGAGTGCCCGGAACGTGGAGTTCAATGCGTGCGTTTGCGCCGTCTGTCAGGTGATGTCTCGCGAGGTCTCGATTGCCGACGATGGGCTCTCATCGTCTCGCCACAACCTACACACCATGCGCGCGAAAAGTTACCGGGAGTCGATAAGGAGGGCGGAGCGGTGGGGATGCATTACCGGCCGAAGGAGGAGAGAACGCGGACGGTGCCGGAGCTGCCGCGATCGCGTTCGGAGTCGATCCGCACGAAGGCGCGGCGGTCGGCGGTGATCTGCACAACGACGGTCGTCAGGCAATCGCCGGAGGCAACAACGTCGTCGCTTCGCACCGAGATGCCGAGCGAGTCGATCGTCACCTCGATCTCGTAGGTGCCGGGTGAGACGGAGGTGAATCGGAAATCGCCCTGGTCATCGGTGCGGGCAACCCGACCGGCGCCGAGCAGCTTCACGGTCGCGTTCGGGGCCGGCGCGTTGCGCACGCCGAGCACGAATCCCTGCACGGTGCCCATCTGCATCTGCGCGCGCAGATCGCCCGTCCACCCAACGATGAGTGCGAGCGCAACGAACAGCGCGATATGCAGGGGGTCGAGCTTCATCGGCATGGGCACAACGTACGTGACGGAAGGGAATGATCCCAACGGGATCTCGATGGGCGGGGATTGCATCGCCGCCCCCCGGCGCGCCGGAGCGTTCCGGAGGACGGCGAATCGAGTGCATCAACGAGAGCCGATCAGCAGCGCCGCGGCGTGCTCCACGAGGCGGACGAATTCGGCGCGCAGCCCGTCCGGGTCGGCGCCGAGTCCCTGGCGTGCAAGCGTCAGCACGTTCTCCATCGAGGCGTCGGCGGCGTAGCGCGAGCGTTGCAGCAGCAGCGCGAACTCCGCAACGGCGGCCGCGAAACGGAAGTCCGCCGACGCGGCGGCAAGCGGCAGCACGGCCCCTTCCACCGGATGCTCCACCAGCCGGCTCTCGGTTCCGTGCGGCTCCTTGTAGCGCAGGCGCACCGAGAGCAGCTCCGATGCCAGCTGCGGGTCGTCATCGATCCGTGCGCGCGTGTATCGGACGTCGGCGTCGGAGAGTCGGGGCATCTCACGCCCGCTTCTTCGCCGTGTTGCCGGCTCCACCTCGTAGAGCGCCGTAATCGAATGTCCGGCTCCGATGTCGCCGGCATCCTTGTGGTCGTCTTCGAACTCCCGCTCGGAGAGCACGCGGTTTTCGTAGCCGATCAGGCGGTAGCGCCGCACGGTGAACGGGTTGAACTCGGCCTGCAGCTTCATGTCCTTCGCGATCACTGCAAGCATGCCCGCCAGTTCGTTGACCATCACGCGCTCGGCCTCCTTCGGCGTGTCGAGGAACGTGTAGTGCCCGTCGCCGTGATCGGCGAGCATCTCCATCGTCGCATCCTTTTCGTTCCCGACGCCCACGCCGAGCGTCGTCAGGAAGATGCCGGATGCGCGCTTCCTGTCGATGAACCGCATCAGCTCCGCGGGGTCGACGACGCCGACGTTGAAGTCGCCGTCGGTGGCGAGGATCACGCGGTTGTTGGCCGAGGGGTCGTAGTACTTCTCGGCGATGTCGTAGGCCATCTCCAGCCCGGAGCTCCCGGCGGTGGAACCGCCGGCCTGCAGCGCGTCGATCGCCGATCGGATCTTCTCCTTCCGGTCGCCCGGCGTCGATTCCAGCACCAGCCGTGCGGCATCGGCATAGACGACGATCGCCACGCGGTCGGTCGGTTGAAGACGGCTCACCAGCCGTCCGAACGCATGCTTCAGCAGCGGGAGGGCGTCGTCACTCTTCATCGAGCCGGAGACGTCGATCAGGAAGACGAGGTTGTTCGGCGGCGCCGTTTCGAGATCCACCGATCGCCCCTGCACGCCGATGCGCACGAGCCGGTGGGCCTTGTTCCACGGGCATTCCGAGACCTCGGTCGTGATCGAGAACGGGCCGTCTTCGTCGGCCGGCTGCGGGTACTTGTAGTGGAAATAGTTGACGTACTCCTCGGTGCGGACCGTCGAGGGGTTCGGAAGCAGGCCGCCGGCCAGGTTGGCCCGCATCAGCGTGTACGAGCCGACGTCGACATCGGCGCCGATGGTGCTGATGCGAGCGTCGAGCGTTTCGGTGAAACGATTCTCCACCACGGCCGGGGGTGGTTCGGGCTGCTGCGTTGAATCCTCTCCGATGCCGTCGACGTCCGTTCCCACGTTGCTCTTCGGTGCGCGGCTTGCCGTCGAGTTGTCGGTTGTCGTGTTGCCGGCCGGGATGTCGATCGGCATGGTGGGGCCCTTCATGTCCGGTGGGGTCGACGCGGCGGGCTCTTCGCCGATATCCGGAAAACATGTGCGCGATGTCGACGCCGTGACCACGGTGTCGCGTGCCCGGGCGTCGCGTGCCCGCGGTGCAACGCCGCCCGATGTGCCGTCGCCCTCCTTCTCATCCGAATCGATCGTCACCATGTTCGTCATCGAGCCCTCCACCGGCGCTCGTCCGGCACGGTAGGAAAACTTCGGCAGACGGAGGGCGGATGTCCCCTGGGCGATGTTCGTGTTCACGAAGGTGGAGATGGTTGCGGGCGTGAGCATCGCGAGCGGCGAACACTCGAGCCGCGCCCGCATGCGCGAGATGCGCCCGGCGTAGACGTGGATCGTGGTGTCGAACAGCACGAGGTTTCCCGAGGCGATCACGATGTGGTAATTGCCCCACGGGAGGTT